>DTXA01000336.1 GCA_012962735.1 Candidatus Latescibacterota bacterium | reverse complement strand
GACCATCTCGGTGACCGGGTGCTCCACCTGGATTCGGGTGTTCATCTCGATGAAGTAGAAATTGCCCTCTTGATCCAGTAGAAACTCCACCGTTCCTGCGTTGTAATATCCAACTTCCCGAGCCCCCCTTATGGCCGCCTCCCCTATCCTGGCCCTTAGTTCCGGCCCTACGGCCGGGGAGGGGGACTCCTCTATAAGCTTCTGGTGCCGGCGCTGGATAGAGCACTCCCGCTCCCCCAAGTGTATTATATGTCCGAACTTGTCCGCCAATATCTGGACCTCTATATGCCGGGGTCGTTCTATATACTGCTCTATGTAAAGCGCTGGGCTGGAGAAGGCAGCCTTTGCCTCCGAGCTGGCCACCTGCCAGGCCATTTCCAATTCCTCTGGCCCCCATACCACCCGCATCCCTCTCCCACCGCCCCCCCACACAGCCTTCAACATCACCGGATATCCCACTTCCTCCGCTACCCCCCTGGCCTCCTCGAGGTCCTCCACGGGCCCATCGCTGCCCGGGACCACAGGAACCCCGGCCTGCTCCACGATTCGGCGGGCCTCGGCCTTGTCCCCCATCTTGCTGAGCACGTGGGATGGTGGTCCTATGAAGGCGATGCCGCAGGCCTCGCAGATCTCCGCAAACACCGGATTTTCTGCAAGAAATCCGTATCCGGGGTGAACTGCGTCGGCGTTCGTAACCTCGACCGCGCTGAGGATGGCCGAGATGTTGTTGTAGCTCGCCGAGGATGGGGAGGGACCTATACATACGTCCTCGTCGGCGAACCGGACGTGCAGCGAGTTCGCATCGGCCTCGGAGTGCACCGCAACGGTCTTGATGCCCAATTCTCTACAGGCTCTTATCACCCTCAGGGCGATCTCGCCCCGGTTGGCTATAAGCACCTTTTCGAACATCGAACTTTGAACCTTCAATCCAGTCTCACCAAGAAAAGCTCCTGGCCGTACTCGACGGGCTGTGCGTTCTCAGCCAGCACTTCTACGATGGTGCCGTCCACCTCGGACTCGATCTCGTTCATGATCTTCATCGCCTCTATGATGCACACTGTCTGTCCCACCCGCACCCTATCCCCCTCCCGCACGAAAGGTTCCGCCCCAGGACCCGGAGCCCGATAGAACATGCCAACCATCGGGGCTTTGATGGTGTAGAGGTTATCCTCCGTTCTGGGAAGTTCCTGAGGCTCCTCCTCCCGAGGGGTGGTGGGGGAGGGCTTCGTGTGCCCCCGCACGATGCGGATGTGGCGTCCCCAGCGCCGTATCTCCAGCTCAAGCAGCCCTTCTTCTTTCATAAACTGGACGAGCTTCTTTAACAAATCTTCTTCCTTCATACATTCCCCCTGGATATATGCCCAAGGAGTTCTCGGCCTCGATTTCTTATACCCGCTCTATGTACTCCCGGGTCCTGGTATCGATCCGAACCACGTCCCCCTTCTCCACGAACAGCGGCACCTGGATCACGAGCCCGGTCTCCAACCTGGCGGGCTTAGAACCCCCGGTGGCGGTGTCGCCGCGCACCCCCGGCTCGGTCTCGACCACCTTCAGTTTCACGAAATAGGGCACCTCTACCCCCACAGGGGTATCTCCGTCCATCAGCACCAAGGCAGTATCCCCCTCCTTCAAGAACAGCACAGTATCCCCGGCCATATCGGCTGAGATGGAGACCTGTTCGTAAGTCTCGGTATCCATAAAGTACAGGAGGTCGTCCGAGCGGTAGAGGTACTGCATCTCCCTCCGCTCCAAACGGACTTCTTCCACGTTATCCCCGGAGCGGAACGTGCGGTCCAGAACCGCACCTGTTCGCACGTTCTTCAAACGGGTGCGCACGAAACCCATACCTTTGCCGGGCTTCACATGCTGGAACTCCACTATGGTGAAGAGCTCCCCCTCGAGTCTTATGACCATACCGTTTCGGAACTCCGAAGTCGCCGCCATAGTCCTCCTCCTACTATTATAATCTCAAAAAGTTCCTCGCTTCGCGGGGACCCCTGCTAAATCGTTCCGACTTGGGAGCGGCCGTGAGCACCTCCACACCGTGGGGTCTCAGGACCAACAGGTCCTCTATGCGCACCCCCCACCGTCCTGGGAGGTAGATCCCCGGCTCCACCGTGAACACCATCCCCGCCTCCAACTCCCCCTCCCCCTTAGGGGATACCTTGGGGGGTTCATGCACCCGGAGCCCTACCCCGTGCCCCAGCCCGTGCTTGAAGCTCTCGCCGTACCCGGCGTCCTCTACGACCTTCCGGGCTACGCCGTCGAGCTCTACGACCCCCATCCCAGGTCTGGCAGCCTCCAAGGCGGCCCTTTGGGCCTCTAAGGTTATACCGTATACCTCCACAAACTCCTCTTCCGGCTCCCCAAACCAGAAAGTGCGTGTCATGTCGGAGGCGTATCCCCGGAGAAGGGCCCCGAAGTCCAGGAGCACGACCTCCCCCTCCCGGAGCCTCCGGCGGGATGGTCGTGCGTGGGGCATAGAGGAACGGGGGCCGAAGGCCACTATAGGGTCGAAGGCAGGACCCTCCCCCGCCATATGGAGCCGGTAAACCAGCTCGGCGGCCACCTCCCGCTCCGACACCCCCGGCCGGATCAGGGATATCACTTCTTCGAAGACCCGGTCCCCGATCTGGGCGGCCTCCCGGATAAGGCGGATTTCATCCTCGTCCTTCACCATGCGGATCCCTTCTATGCCCTCCACCGACACCCACTCGACCTCCGGGAAGGCCTCGCACAGCCGCAGGTAGGAACTGTACGGCAGGGTCTCCTCGAACCCAGCCTTCCCCCCCCAGAACCCATCTTTCAAGGCATCCCTCAGCCCGTCCAAAAACCGCTCCCGGGTCACGACCACCCGGCAGTCCCTGGCCTCATCTTCAGCCTGCTCCCCGTAGCGGGGGTCTGTGGCCAATACCAGCTCCTCCCCGAACGCCAACACCCCCTCCCCAGAGAACCCGCACAGGTACAAGATGTTGGCCGGATCCGCCAAAAGTGCCCCCGAGACGCCCTCCCTCAGGAGCGCATCCCGGAGCTTAGCTCTGCGCCTCTGGTACATAGGGCGTACCCTCCTGGACCCCCCGGAGCCGCTCCATAAGGGCCCGAGCCCTATCCCTCTGTCCGGGCTCCTTGAGGGCCACATCCTCCAATATGCGCATCGCCTTCGAGATGAGCCCTTGTCTGGCGTATATCTCCGCCAGAGTGACCGTGGCGATCCCCCCCTCGGGGGAGGGCGGCCTGCCCTGGGGCGGGCGGCGCTCCCTCAGCTGCCTCTCGAGCTCGGCAAGCTCCGCCTCTATCCCCCTGAGCAACTCGAGCGCTCGATGGGGAAACACGGCATCCATAACTTCAACCAGTACGGCCGAAGCGCCCCACGATCTCCCTTATGACCTCGGAGGTGGAACGTCCTTTCCAAAGCGGCACTATCGCCACTTTACCCCCGGCTCCCTCCACCACATCCCGGCCCACTACCTCATCGGGCCTGTAGTCCCCCCCCTTTACCAACACGTCCGGCGCCAGGCGGGAGATCATCTCCAAGGGGGTGTCCTCCGAGAACGGACACACGTAGTCGACGGCCTCCAAGGCAGCCAACATCACCGCCCTGTCCTCTAAGGGGTAAAAGGGCCGGTCCGGGCCCTTGAGCCTCTTCACAGAATCGTCGTCGTTAAGGCCCACGATCAGTACATCCCCCAAAGCCTTGGCCGCCTTGAGGAGTTCCACATGTCCCCGGTGCAGGATGTCGAAGCATCCGTTGGTGAACACCACCCGCTTCCCCTCTCTGCGCCACCGCCGTCGGAGGACGACTAGCCTATCCAGGTCTACGATCTCCCCCACGTCCGCCTCCGGCTAAATATAATCCCAAAAAGTTCTTCGCTTAGATACTTTTTGGAGACCCCTTAAAGAAGCCCCAGTGCCTCCAGATCCCTATGAATGTCCCCTTCGTCCTCGGGGGAAGCCCTTGAACCTGAGCACGGCCTTCCAGGCTCCCATAGCCTAAAAGCACCCGCACGGCTCTGCTGGCCTTGAGCTGGAGCTCCTGGGCCTTCTCCCAGTCCCCGACCAGGAAGGCCCGGTGGACCCCCACGAAGAGTTCGGGGAAGATGTTCTGGGTGGTGCCTATGGAACCCCCAGCCCCTATAGTTAGGGCCGGGAGGAAGAGTTCGTCCCTTCCCGCCAAAATTATGGCCTGCCCGTCGACCAGGTCCAAGATGCTGCGCATCTCGAAGTAGTCCGCATCGGTGTACTTCATCCCGACCGCGGAAGGTATCTCCTCGAAGATGCGCTTCATATCCTCTGCCGTGAGGCGCACTCCAGTGGTGATGTTGTAGACCAAAAGGGGCAGGGAGGTCGCCTCCGCTATGGTGCGGTAGTGTCTGCCCCTATCTCCTCGGCGTGCCTGGCCAGGCGGGTGGACTCCTCTGAGGATGGATGGCCCACGTGCACTATGCACAGACCCCGGCCGCTGAGGTGGTCCACGACGACCTCGGCCACCCTCTTACGCTCCTCGGTGCTCAGGAGGAGGCCCTCGCCGGTGCTCCCGCACACGAAGGACCCCCTTACCCCGGCTTTTAGATGCCAGTCGACCAGGTCCCGGAGGACGTCCTCGTCCACCCGGCCCTCGACGTCGAAGGGAGTCACTAAGGCGGGGTATACCCCCTGGAAGCGCTCCCAGTCCTTCCCCATGACCCTCTGCCTCAAAAAGTTTTCTTCTATGGGAACTTCCCCTCTGGATACTTCCAGGAGGCCGGGGACCTGAGATACAGCTCCGGGTGGTTCCGGCCGTCCCAGGAAATGACCTGAAACCCCATCCCCTCCGAAGGGAGGGGGTCCCCCTGTATCCTCGCCCGGATGCGCCCGGGCTCTATCTCCCCCAGGCCCCGCTCTTCTGCCTCCCGCAGGTAGGAGATGGCCCGGGGTTTGAAGCCCATAAGATAGCTGGTGTATGCATCCACGGTGACGGGGTTGTGGCCTGCCACCACCGTCCAAGTCCGGAGGTTCTCTCCTCGGTGGAACGCGGTCCCGTCCCTTCCAACGACCCCCTCAACGACGCACAGGTCCGGCTGGACCACAGAAACCAGGTCGATCAGAAGTTCGGCAAAGGAGCTTTCGTAAAGGTCCAAAGACCCCGTCTTGGCCATGCTGTGGGCCCTGGCCCGGAAGCAGAAGTGTCGGTCCGGGCAAAGCACCGCCCCCATCAGGTTTTTGGTGCACAAAGTGGTGACCGCCAGGTTGTGGGTCTTCATCTTGGGGACGTCCACGAAGAATCCCTCCTCCCGCCGCACCCATCGGGAGAGGAGGAGGGTCTTGGTGAACTTCCCGCCGGGGATACCCATGATCTCCCCTTCCTCCTCCAGGTCCACCAGGCGGACCCCCGTAGCGTCCGCCATCTCCCGGTACCCCGAGCTTCTCCAGATGTTCTCCGTGCTCCATTGCATCTTCCTCCAGTGGGTCCTCTCCCATCCCCCCTCTCCCACCACCACCTCCCGCGCGCCAGCCTCCCGGAAGTACTGCACCATCCCGGCCACAAACCAGGGGTGGGTGATCATGCCGGAGTCCTCAGTGCCCTGGGGTATGACGTTTGGCTTGATCAACACAACCTCCTTGGGCTCGGGGCGCAATTTCTGGAGCACAAGGTACCCCGCCTCCTCGAAGTCCCGGCGGCGGGGCTCCTCGGATCTCGGGGTATGGCACACCAGCACTTCGGAATCGTCCACCTCCATTGCTTCTCCCTCTTTTCTTGGAGAGATATATATCACTAAAGTTGGATAATAATAACACAAACCTTTCTGCATTGTCAAGTCCTTTATAAAAAGTCCTCGGCTTTTCGATACTTTCGGGAGCACAAGATTCCCCGATTGTTTACCTTAGAGCGAACAGGTGGCCATTTCAAAGTAGGGGGGTATATTTTCGTGCATCAGAACTGGGAACCTGTCGAAAGGTAGAGCCTTCCCCTTCCGTCCAACGACCGCCCGTAGGATAAGGAGATGGGACCTATCATGGTCTCTAAGGCTATCATCCCCCCGAAGGCGAGCCGGAGGTCCGTGGAGGGCCATATCCTTCCCACGTCGATCCTGAGGCCTATATGGGTATATCTCGGCATCCAGTACCGATACTCCAGATGTAGGGAGAATACCCGCCACCCCCTCTCCTCCTCCTCCCTGTATCCGAACAGTTCCCTGCCCCCTCCTAAGGTGAACTGCTCCGGGAAGGGGAGGTCTGGGGACCCCACTTCCCACCGGAGCTTTATACCTAATGTATTGCGTCTCAAGAAAGTTTGGTAGGACTCCGAGAAGAAACCGATTTTGATGTACTCCGGGCCACCGAATCCTCCTCGTTCCCAAAAGACCCGAGTACGCCGTCCCCTTCGTGGGAAAGGATACCGGTCCAGGGTGTCGAAGAGCACCCCTATGCGCGCTGCTCGCACTTTAAACTTCCCTTTCGGGTATCCAGTCCCCCACACGCTTTCTATCCTACCTCCTTCATCCCGCACATCTATCGCCATGGTCCCCAGCCTTCTGATCTGCCTGCCAAACGAGGCCAGAACTAGGCCCAGCCGCTCCCTGTACTCCCCCACCTCTTCCCCCTCTTCGAAGATATACCCCCGCTTTACTCTGTGTTTCACATATAGGGAAAAGGTCCAATATGTCCAAAAGAACCTGTCCATCCGGAAGCCCACCTGGTATACCTGACGGCGTTCCCCTAAGACCACCGAAGACCGCAGCCTTCCCCCGGTGCCGAATAGGTTGTCGTACCCCAATTCCGCCAACACCTCGGAGCGCCTCTCACGGTCGAAGTGCAGCCCTAAGCGGGCCAGGCTGTATAGATGCTCCTGGACCGAGAGAGTTAAGGCCACCCCACCTTCCTCCCTCCTGAGGCGCACGGAGACCCTGTCGAAGAGGCCTGTCCCATATATCTGTTCCACGCCCCGACTCACCTCATCTATCTGGAAGGCATCCCCGACCTTCAGGGGGAACTCCCGAAGGACGACGTACCGCCGGGTTATGCGGTTGCCCTCCACTTCAAGCCGGACGACTCGGCCCTCGTCCACGAAAAGGTCGTCCCCTTCCCTATGGACGGTAGCCAACACGTAACCCCTCCGGATGTACTCCCTCTCAACAGCCTCCTCGGGCCCCAGCCCCGCCTCCCATCCGGCCCGCATGGCTTCCCGAAGCTCTTCGTCCGAAATCAGGGTATTGCCCTCAAACTCGACATTCCCGGAGATTCCCCCGCTACGTCCGTCCTTTCCGCAGGACAGCCCCCCCAGAAGCCCGAGCAGCTCGCCAATCCGGGCCTCCATCTCTCGCTCGCCCAAGGCGATCAGGGAGTCCGCCCTCCGGTAGTCCAGAGAGGTATACCCCTCCAACCTCAGCCTGACCACGAAGTCCGCTCCCCCGAGCTGCCGCTCCAGCTGTTCGGCCATTAGGATAGTGGTGGCCTGGTCCGCTATGTCCAACGGTGTGCGGAGCGCTTCCTCGGTCCTCAGAGGGGCGGAGGTGTCCACAGCTATCACGAAGTCCGCCCCCATCTCCCGCGCCGTCTTCACCGGTACGGGCTCCCGAAGCCCCCCGTCGGCTAGCCACCTCCCCCTCCAGGTATGAGGTACGAAGAGGAGGGGAACGGAGACGCTGGCGAGCATCGCTTCCGCCAGGTCGCCCTCCCCGATGGCCACCCGCTCGCCCGTGAGGATATCGGTGGCCACAGCTCTGTACGGGATGGGTAGCCTGTCGAAGTCTCCGTCGCACAGGTAAGAGGCCCGTGCGGTCAGGCTCCAGAGGAAGTGGGCAAGGTACTGGCCCTTGGTCCACCCCTTGGGCAGTTCGGGCCGGAGCCACTCGAAACGTAACTGGAGCACCCGTCGGTCCTCCTCTGCCCGCTGGCCAGGTGAGAGGGAGGTGCGGGGTGGGGCGTCGTCGATCAATGCGGCCCAGTCCACCCGGCGGGCCAGGGCCTCTATCTCCTCGGCGGAGTATCCAGCCGCATAAAGCCCTCCTACCACCGCCCCGATGCTAGTGCCGGCTATCCGATCTACCCGCACCCCGGCCCGCTCTAAGGTCTTCAGAACCCCTATTTGGGCAAGGCCCCTGGCCCCCCCCCCGCTCAGAGCCAGGCCCACAGTCGGCCTGCCGTGGACGGGGAGGGCCAAGAGGAACGTCAGCACACCCATCAGTCCAAGCATCCTGTCTCCTTCAAAAGGGCCGTCAGGGTCAAAGCGTTCTCCACCGCATAGCCTCGGTAGTCGTTGTTAAAGTATACGAAGACATCCGTGGCCCCCTCCATCAGCTCCCTTACCGCCCCAGCCCACCACCGCAGCTCCTCCTCGGTGTACTGGTGGGCGTACCAGACTTCGGTCCCGTGCAGCCGCACGTATACAAAAGGGGCTGTAACCTCCAAGAGGCTCCTCAGACCCGGGGCGCTCACAATGCAGTACGCCACCCCCTTTTCCCTCAGCAGGGAGAATGTCTTCTCCCCCAGCCATCCCTCGTCCCGGAACTCCTTCGCATATCTGCCCCCCCCTGGCAGCCGGTCCAGGAAAGCCTTAAGCTTGTCGAGGTCCGGCCGAAGGTTGGGGGGAAGCTGGAAGAGGACCGGCCCGAGCTTCCCACCCAGGGGCGCCAGCCTGCCCAAGAAGTCCCTCAATGGGGTCTCCGAACCCCCGAGTTTCTTCCGGTGGGTGAAGGTGCGATGAGCTTTGACCGCAAACCTGAACCCCCCCGGCGTCCGCTCCGCCCAGCGTTCGACCGACCGCCCAGAGGGGAAGTGGTAGAATGTGTAGTTTACCTCGACAGTAGGGAAGTGTCGGGCGTAAAAGGGGAGGTGTTCCTCCTTCGGCAAGTCCGGAGGATAGAAGACTCCGACCCAATGGGGATAGGAATATCCAGAAGTTCCGACGTAGACCACCTAAAG
Organism: Candidatus Latescibacterota bacterium; assembly: GCA_012962735.1. Lineage (GTDB taxonomy): Bacteria > Latescibacterota > 4484-107 > B68-G9 > B68-G9 > B68-G9. Next base: position 3,151 of record DTXA01000336.1, on the reverse strand, counting down.
CTCCCGTGTGTTGAGCGAAAAGCAGGACCGTCCCCTCCGTGCCCGATCCCCTCCCCAGCCTCGCTCACTGTTAAGCTTCTGGACCGGCCGCTTTCTCCCCGAGAACGAGGCCGAATATAGCTCAACTCGGGGGAGAAGTCAAGGAAGAAAAAGGGCGAATACTTAGGCCGGGAACTTGACAAAGCTCTCTTTAAATGCTATATTTTAAATCTAATTTTCAGGAAAGGAGGTGAGAGCTTGTCCCATACCCGTTCGGCCTGGAAACGCATACGCACCAGCCGTGAGGCCCGCCTGCGCAACCGCTCGGTCCGGTCTGCGATGAAGACCGCCATCAAGAAGGTCATGACCGCCTCCTCCCGTGAGGAGGCCACGGAGGCACTCAGGCGGGCAACTTCCATTATAGACCGGACCGCGAGCAAGGGGGTCATCCACCGGAACGCAGCGGCTCGGTATAAGTCTCGACTGGCCAAGCTGGTGGAGCGTATGGCCCAGGTGTGAGCCTCGCAGGAGACCTTCCTACGGGGCTTTTCTGTACTGGAAAGGGGGAAGGATGAAGAGCGACCTGGAGATCGCCCAGGAAGCGAAGCTCAAGCCCATCGTAGAGATAGCGGAATCCGTGGGTCTGACCGAGGGCGACCTGGACCTCTACGGCAAATATAAGGCCAAGGTTCACCTGGACGTCCTGGAGCGGCTCAAGGACCGGCCCAACGGGAAGTACATCGATGTCACGGCCATCACCCCCACGCCCTTAGGCGAGGGCAAGACCGTTACTACCATAGGTCTGAGCCAAGCACTGGCCTATATAGGCAAGAAAGTGTTCACCTGCATCCGCCAGCCCTCCATGGGCCCGACCTTCGGTATCAAGGGCGGAGCGGCTGGGGGGGGATATTCGCAGGTGGTGCCGATGGAGGACTTCAACCTCCACCTCACCGGCGACATCCACGCTGTAGGCATCGCCCATAACCTTTTAGCAGCTGCCATAGATGCCCATATCCTCCACGGCAACCAGCTGAACATAGACCCGTTCAGCATCATGTGGAACCGGGTGGTAGACGTAAACGACCGGGCCCTACGCAGGATCGTGATAGGCCTGGGGGGCAAGGAGAACGGGTACCCCAGGGAGACCGGCTTCGACATAACTGTGGCCTCTGAGGTGATGGCCATCCTCGCCCTCACCACGGGGCTTAAGGACCTCAGGGAAAGGCTCGGCCGGATCGTGATCGGGATGACCAAGGCCCCCAAGGTCAGGGACCGCAAGCCCGTCACGGCCGAGGACCTGAAGGTGGCCGGCGCTATGACCGTGCTGCTCAAAGATGCGCTCATGCCCAACCTGATGCAGACCTTGGAACACACCCCTGTGTTCGTCCACGCCGGTCCCTTCGCCAACATCGCCCAGGGCAACAGCTCTGTGCTGGCGGACCAAATAGCCGTTAAGCTCGCAGATTACGTGGTCACCGAGTCCGGGTTCGGGGCCGACTGCGGGATGGAGAAGTTCTTCAACATAAAGTGCCGGGGCTCCGGGCTGATCCCCAGCTGCGTGGTCATCGTGGCCACGATACGGGCACTGAAGATGCACGGAGGCCTGGGCAAGGTTGTGCCGGGCAAGCCACTGCCCAAGGAGCTTACCGAGGAGAACCTACCTGCCTTAGAGAAGGGCTGCGAGAACTTGGTCAAGCACATCCAGAACGCCCGGCTCTTCGGCGTGCCGGTAGTGGTGGCCATAAACAAGTTCGCCACCGACACCGAACGGGAGATCGAGCTGGTCAAGGAGAAGGCCATCGAGGCCGGGGCGGAGGGCGCATACTTGAGCGAGGTTTGGGCCAAGGGTGGCGAAGGCGGTGCGGAACTGGCCGAGGCGGTGGTGGCCGCGTGCGAGAAGCCGTCCAACTTCCAGTTCCTTTATCCGCTCGAGGCTTCCATTAAGGAGAAGATAGAAACCATAGCCGCAAAGATATATGGTGCGGACGGTGTGGACTACTTACCGGAGGCCGAGAGCAAGATCAGGATGTTCGAGCGCCTCGGATACGGCAAGTTCCCCATCTGTATGGCTAAGACCCACCTTTCGCTCTCCCACGAGCCTTCCTGGAAGGGCGTTCCCAAGGGATGGCGTCTGCCCATAAGGGACATAAGGGCATCGGTGGGAGCGGGGTTTTTGTATCCCCTATGTGGGGAGATGCGTACTATGCCAGGCCTGCCCTCCGAACCCGCCTTCACCAAGGTGGACATCGCCGAGGATGGCCGGGTTGTCGGACTGTTTTAAATTCACCGGGGAGGAACTATGTAGCTCGTAGCGACGGTAGACTTGGGGGTGTAGCGAGACGACCCAGACCGAACCTAAGTCCGTGATCGTCACCCTGCGCTTCAGCGGCCCTCGATACATAGGGAGCTTCTACAAGGACTACCTCCCCGCCACCGACTATGCTGTGTAGGTAGAGGACCGAGAAAGGAGGGGTAGTCCCATCGTTCGATAAGGACCGGGCAGATTCCTACGAAGTGATCCACAAAGCGACTCGCGGGAAGCTGGACCTTAAAGCCCGGACCGCCTTTCCCGCGGAGCCGACGGAGCACATCTTGGAGCTTAAAGCGGAGTACAGGTACTGATGCCGCACAAGTTACTGTATCTCTCCAGAGCCGATGTCGAGGCCGTAGGCCCCCCCATGGGCCGGATAGTAGAGCTTTTGGAGGAGGCCTTCAGGGAGAAGGGGATGGGCCGGGTGGAGATGCCCCCCAAACCCGGCGTCCATCCCAGGCCCGATGCCTTTATCCATGCTATGCCGGCGTACATCCCAGCGACTGGAGCCGTGGGGGTCAAGTGGGTGAGCGGGTATCCCGAGAACCCCAAGAGGGGTTTGCCCTATATCGGCGGCCTGATCATTCTCAACGACCCAGATACTGGGCTCCCCTGCTGCGTTATGGACGCCACCTGGGTGACTGCCAAGCGCACCGGAGCCGCAAGCGCCTTGGCCGCCAAGTACCTCGCCCGTATGGATTCCGAGACAATGGGGGTGCTGGGCTGCGGAGTGCAGGGAAGGGTTCACGTAGAGGCGATGCGGGAGCTGTTTCCCATAAAGAAGATCTACGCCTACGACATAGATCCCGAGGCCCTGCGGCGGTACGCCGAGGAAGTTGAGGGGCAGTTCGGGGTGGAAGT
>DTXA01000335.1 GCA_012962735.1 Candidatus Latescibacterota bacterium | reverse complement strand
TGTTCGGCCATTTCAAAGGCCAAAAGTGCGGTAGCTTCCTCTTTAGGGAAGTCCTCCTCCAACCTCTTCAGAGCTTCCTCCGCCCTGTCCAGTTCGCCCAGGGCCAGGGCGATACGACCCAAGGCCCTCAGGACTTCGGGCCGGGAGGAGAGTCCCTCGAACTCCCGGAGGGCCTCCCGGAGCTTCCCCAGGCCCTCGAGACACAGGCCCCGCTCGTACCGGGCCTCCTCTCCCCTCCCGGCCGAGGGGAAGGCCCGGCCGAGCTCCCGAAGTGTCTCGAGGGCCCGGTCGAATTCCCCTTCCCTTCTGAAGCTCCGGGCCGCCTCCAAAAGCGCAGAGGCCGCCCGCTCCCCAGCGGGGAGGCGACGGTAAAGTTCTAAGAACGCCCGGGCCGCTTCAAGATGCCGGCCGAGCTCGGAGAGGCTTCGCGCTCTCCCCCACAGGGCTTCACCGAAGCTCAGGTCGTCGGGATACCTGACGAGGAAGCGCTCGTACCCCTCTAACGCCGCCTCCCAGTCCCCACTCCTGAACAGCGCATCGGCCCTCAAAAGAAGGGCCTCGGGCACCTCGGGGCTGGAGGAGTGCTCCCTGAGGAACCGCTCGAACTGAAGGGCCGCAAGCCCGTAGAATCCGTCCCGGTAGAGCCTGCGGGCGAACTCGAAATCCTCCCCAGCCGAGGAGAGGCCCACCAGCCAAAGGAGCAGTATCACAGAAATCGGGGCACCTCTTTACAAATTAACAGGTAGGGGAGGCAAAAGTCAAGAGATTTTCGCCCCTGTAAGTTTCCTTCACTCCGTACGTCGCGCCGATGGCTATAGCTGGAAGGCGTCTATCCCTACAGCATAGCTGGTATCACTTCCGCCGCCTGGCCCGCTCTATCGCCCCCAACACCTTGTCCGCCAAGTCCGGGGCCATCTCTAAAAGCCTTCCCCAGCCCATCCCCTCCCGTTCCTTCTTGAGCGGGAGCAGATGGGGCTTGCCCTTTACGATGGCCACGAAGGCTATGGGCTCTATGCTGATACCGCCTCCCATCCCGCTCCCGCCGTGTTTGGCCTGCTCCCCCCCGCCGCCTGCCCCGAAGCCTATGGACACCTTGGATATCGGCAGGAGGGTGACCTCCTCCACCTGTATCGCATCCCCAACAACCGTCCGGGTCTGGGCGATCTGGCTGAGTTTGTCCATCAACACCCCTATGAGCTGTTCCACCGAGGACATCTTCAGCTCCTTGCTGAGGTTAGGTTTTTAAATTCCGAGGTCCTTATGTTAGACCGAACGGGGACCATCTCAGAGTGAACTTGGAGATTTAGAGCGCCGTCCCCGCCACCATATCCTCAGGGCGCTTATCCCTAAGCGGGTTCCTTCCCAGGCCAGACGATGGGGCAACATCCAGAGGCGCACGCTCGCCCGGCCTGAAAAGGAACGGTCTAAGAAGATGGGGCGGATGTATAATCGTAACCCCAGGAAAGGGCGCAGGGCGCAAAGCCACCCGAACAGCCTCCCTGTGGCCGCAGGGTCCCCGGTCCCGAACTCGAGGTATACCGTCCCACCCCTCAAGCGGAGGTACCGGGGAGCAGCCCTCAGGAACTTGAACCCCGGCCTTATGTACGGGGCAAACCTCTGAAAGGATTCCCCAAGGGAGGGCCTGGGCTTGCGGAGGGGTTTCCCCTTCCTCGCCGGCCTTCGCTTCTTCGGAAGCGGCACGGAGAATAAGGGCATTCCCCACACGGCCAGGGAGAGGGCCTTAGGAGGCAGGGCCATCCGGACCCCCAAGGCGCCGGCCCAGGGGGCGATCCAGACAGACAGCTTGGTGGGGCTGGCCCACTCGGCCCTGACCTCCACGACGATCGGAAGCCCGAGCGTCAGGGCTCCCAAGGCCAGTACGCCCACCACGAGCTCCATAGGTCACCTCCTCCCGGGGAAGGCGGCCTGGAGCACGTACTGGAGAGATTGGGGCTCGGGAAGGGCCCCTTCGAAGGAAGTGGTCTCGTCGATGACTACCTTGGGCACAGCGCACATCCCGTACTGGTTGGCTAAGTGGGGGAACTCGGTGGCCTCGACCATGTCCGCCCTCACCAGCTCGCTTTCAAAGGCCATCCGGCAGTACTGGCACTCCTGGGTGAACATGATCAGCTTTACCCATCCTTTCGTTCAACAGGGACATCGTCACCTCCTTACGCCACTTTCCTGCGGGCCCACCACCTCAGGAACCCCTTGCTGTCTAAGTAGGCTTCGCACCTGGTCAGGACCCCGGCGTCGTTGCTGTGCTCGTCGAGCTGTAGGCTCAAGAAAGGTTTACCCCCGGAAGCCTCCTTAACGAAGTGTTTGACGTACGAGTCCGGCCCGCATTTGAAGTTGGAGATGTAGATAATATGTAGGTTGGGATACTGGGCCACCACCTTGGCGGCCTGGAGTATCTTCCTCCCGTAGTTCCAGAACATGTTGTCGTTCACGTCCCGCACGTCCACCCCCCAGAGGGGCAGCATATCCATAGGGATCACGTCCACCCCGTAGTACTTGCGCAGCTTGCCGGGGAGGTCCATATTGACCCCACGGTCGTTGGTGTTGTAAGGCCTCCCCACCAACACGATCCCCAGCTCGTCCCTCTCCCGAAGGGTCCTGAGGGCCTCCTCCCCGGCGCTAAGAAGCTTTTTCCGGAACTGCTCCTGCGCCTCGTATGCGGCCTCCACCGCCCGGTCCACCTCCCTCTTGGGGAGCCCCAGTGACCTCCCGAAGGCCCTCAGCTCCTTACGCACCCGCTCCTTTCCCTCCCGGAAGTGCAGGGTAGGGGAGAGCAATTTCCTCCTGTGCGGGGCGATCTGGGGGGAGCAAGCGGCCACGAACGGCAGGGTCTGTCCCCACACGCAGAGGTGGGACTGGACCTCGGGGTGGTCGGTCTCCT
>DTXA01000334.1 GCA_012962735.1 Candidatus Latescibacterota bacterium | reverse complement strand
GAGAATCCGACATCTCCCCCACGGTGTAGAAGAAGACGATGACCTCGTAAGGATCGAGCTTAGGGGCCTCCAAGGCCGAGAGGTCGTCCTCGACGTGGATTATCCGGAACCTCCCGTCCTCGGACATGGCCTCGTAGAGCTCCCTTCCCACGCCCTTGTAGTCGTGTATCTCGCCTCCTGTGAACAACAAGGTCCTGATCTTATCCATGGTCCTCTCCCCTGTCCGGGTTAAATCTACGCTTCACGACCTCCCATATGCGCTCCGCTACCTTGTCCTCGGCACCCGTGCCATCCACCACCGTGAACCTTCCAGGTTCTGCACGAGCCAGCTTCAGGTATCCCTCCCTCACCTTCCTCAGGAAGTCCAACCCCTCCCCCTCGAACCTGTCCCCAGAAGCCTTGCGCATAAGGGCTATCTTGGGAGGGAGGTCCAGGAGCACCGTGAGGTCGGGGACGAGGCCTGAGGTGGCAGCCCGGTTGAGGGTATGGATGAGCTCCAGGTCCATCCCACGGCCATATCCCTGATAGGCCACCGTAGAGTCCGCATATCGGTCGCAGAGCACTATCCGCCCCTGGGAGAGAGCTGGGCGGATAGTGGTTTCGGTGTGTTGGGCCCGGTCCGCCATAAACAGGAACAATTCAGCCGTAGGGACCACTTTTGAGCTGTGCAGGAGGAGCTCCCGGAAGATATTCCCCGGCTCCCGGGTCAGGGTCACCTGTAGACCGGTCCCCTTAAGGCGGTAGGCCAAGATCTCCGCCTGGGTGGTCTTGCCACTTCCGTCTATGCCCTCAAAGGTGATGAAAAATCCCCTCAGCCCTTTTCCCCCTTCTCCTTTTTCTTCTTTTCCTTGTGCCCGTACTTCCGGATGAATTCCTCCATCATCCGTCGGGCCTCAGGGTCGCTGTACTGCTTGGGGGGGGTCTTCATAAAGTAGGCGGACGGAGCCTCTAAGGCTCCCTTAAGGCCATTGTCCAATGCGAGCTTACAGCACCTTATGGCGTCTATTATCACCCCGGCTGAGTTGGGGGAATCCCAAACCTCCAGCTTCAGCTCCAAGTTCAAAGGCACATCCCCGAACGTCCTCCCCTCCATCCTGAGGTAGCACCACTTGCGGTCGTGCAGCCATGGGATGTAGTCGCTAGGGCCTATGTACACGTTCTCGGGGGGGAGTTCGTAATCCAGCATGGAGGTTACGGCGTTGGTCTTGGAGACCTTCTTGGACTCGAGCCTCTCCCGCTCGAGCATATTCAAAAAGTCCGTGTTCCCCCCTACGTTCAGCTGGCTGGTGCGTTCCAGCCGCACCCCCCTCTGGCGGAACAGCCAAGTGAGCATACGGTGGACAATGGTAGCTCCCACCTGGGACTTGACGTCGTCCCCGATTATGGGAACCCCCGCCTCTTCGAACCTCTTGTGCCAGTAGTCGGTCTGGTACCAGTTCCCTCTGCTGTCCCTGGTCCACCCAGAGGCGATGAAAACCGGTATCCCGTTGACGAACCCGCATCCCGCCTTCAGAACCTGCTCCACGTACCACTTGGTGGCCTCTTCGCTCCCCACGGGGAGGAAGTTGACCACCACGTCGGTCTTGGTCTCCCTGAGGATGGCGACGATGTCCTCTGTGGAGCCCAGAGCTTTCTCTATTATCTGGGAGAGGTACTTCCCCAGACCGTCGTGGGTCATCCCCCGGTGCACCGGGACGCCCAGATGGGGCATGTCGACGAACTTATAGGTATTGTTGGGAGGGGTGAAGATGGCCTCGGAGAGGTCTTTGCCCACTTTGTTCTTGTCGATATCGAAGGCCGCGGAGAACTCTATGTCCCGGATGTGGTACCCTCCCAAGTTCACGTGCATCAGCCCGGGGATGAACTCGTCCTCCTTAGCTTCCCGGTAATAGTGCACGCCCTGTACCAAGGCCGAGGCACAATTTCCCACGCCGATAATTGCCACTCGGACCTTCCCCATTCTCTCCTCCTCTGTAAGATGCACCAGCGCCCGTCATCCCTTCATAACCTCGTAAGGGACGTTCCCCCCGAACGATGATTGGCCAGTCACCCTTTATCGCCTACTCCACATCCTACAGCGAACATAGCCAAAACCGCCCAGATGTCATAAACGACGCCCCCTTCATCCGGCTTAGTCTTTCCGTATTTCGTAGTCTATGTGGGGGGCTCGTATCAAGGGTCCGTACATACGAACCGTAGTGTTACCGTCTATGGTGAGCTCTATGTCCTGGGAGCTGGGATGTCCCCTGGCCGCCTCATAGTGAGCCTCTGGACTGCCCACGGATTCTATATGGAGGGTCACTTTTGTGCCCCCGGACAGGGTCCTATCAAAGAGGTCTACTTTATCCCCCACCCCCACTAACACCTTGACCTCCCCGACCTCGTCGCAGTAAGCGGTCACCCTGAGCGGAGCACTGGTATCGTTCTGGAGGAAAAGCCTCCCATCGGCGGCAACCTTCGGGCCGGCCTTGCCTCCGCACCCGAGCTGGACGGCCCAAAGGAGGATTACGCCCATAACTACACGTCCGATCGGGACCATATTTCCCCCCGAAGCTCTACTGCCCTTCGTTCAGCTCCAGCCTGCGCGTACGCTTCCACACGTGCCAGAGCCTCTCGCCCACAGTGAAGTTGGCCAGGACCGCTATGAGCCACACTGCCGCGGCCAGGCCCTTGGGACCTATGAAGGCGCCCGCGGCTAT
>DTXA01000333.1 GCA_012962735.1 Candidatus Latescibacterota bacterium | reverse complement strand
GCTCCCCGAGTTCACGGCCATAGAGAACGTGATGCTGCCGCGGATCATAGGGGGGGACCCTCCGGAGAGGGCGAGGGAGGCCGCAGAGGCCCTGTTGAAACAAGTGGGGCTTTGGAGACGAAGGGACCACCGGCCCGGGGAGCTCTCCGGGGGGGAGCAGCAGAGGGTGGCGGTGGCCCGGGCCCTGGTCAACGAACCCAAGGTAGTGCTGGCCGACGAACCCTCCGGAAACCTGGACCCGGAGAGTGGGGAAGCCCTGTACGGGTTGATCCGGGAGCTGTCAAGTTCCCTGGGCCAGGCGTTCGTGATCGCCACGCACAACCCGGAGCTCGCCCACAGGGCCGACCGGGCAGTCCGGCTGCAGGGGGGTAAACTCGTTCCCGTACTGGTACGGGATTTGCTTGGGGAGGGATAGACCATGAATCAGCCTCCGTACACCGATAATGTAAAACGCTTGGTACAGTTAGCTCAGAAGGAAGCCGAACGCCTGGGCCACGATGTGGTGGGCACCGAACATCTGCTTTTGGCGATACTGAGGCTCGGTGAGGGGGTGGCGGTGATGGCCCTGGTCAACCTCGGCCTCGATCTGGAGTCCGTCCAGCAGGCGGTGGAAAGCGCGGTGCCCCCATCCAGGGACGCCATAGTAAGCGGCCAGCGGCCGTTTACCCCCAGGGCCCACCAGATACTTGAGCGAGCGGTGGACATCGCCAGGAAGATGAGGTCGGAATATACCGGAACCGAGCATGTGCTGCTGGCCCTTTTGAGGGATCGGGAGGGGATAGCGGCCCAGATATTGGACGCCTTCGGGGTGACCTACAAGGCGGCAGAGGCGGAGATAATGGCGATACTCAGCGGGAGGTCCGTCCGACGCAAGGAGAAGGAACGCAAGAAAAGCAAGACCCCCTTCTTAGACCACTTCGGCAGGGATCTCACCAGACTGGCCCAGGAGGGGAAGCTCGACCCCACCATAGGCAGGCAGAAGGAGATAGAAAGGCTCTCCCAGGTCCTGAGCCGACGCAAGAAGAACAACCCAGTGCTCATCGGAGAACCGGGGGTGGGAAAGACCGCCATCGTGGAGGGCCTGGCCCAGCGGATAGTCAGGCGGGAGGTCCCCCAGATATTAGAGGACAGGCGCATCATATCGTTGGACCTGGGGGCCATCGTGGCCGGCACTAAGTACCGGGGTCAGTTCGAGGAGCGGATGAAGGCCATTATGGCAGAGCTCCAACAGAACAAGGATATTATCGTCTTTATAGACGAGCTGCATACCTTAGTGGGAGCTGGAAGCGCCGAAGGGACCTTAGATGCGTCCAATATGTTCAAGCCTGCCCTCTCACAGGGGGAGGTCCAGTGCATAGGGGCCACGACCTTGAGCGAGTACCGCAAGTACATAGAAAAGGACGGGGCATTGGAGCGACGTTTCCAGCCCATACTGGTGGAACCCCCCACAGTGGAGGAGACGTTGGAGATCCTCAAGGGCCTCCGCCCTCGATACGAGGAGCACCACAAGGTCAAGATATCGGACGAGGCGCTCGAGGCGGCGGCCGAGCTGTCGGACCGATACATCAGCGGTCGGTATCTGCCGGATAAGGCCATAGATGTGGTCGACGAGGCCTGCTCCAAAGTGCGGCTGGCCCAGGCCACCCTTCCTCCGGACATCAAGAAGTTGGAAGGACAGATAGAGGAGCTCGAACGCCAGAAGGCGGCTGCGGCCGAGGCCCAAGACTTCGAAAAGGCGGCGGAGCTCAGGGACAGGGCGAGGGTGTTGCGGGAGAAGCTCGAGCAACGCAGGCAGGAGTGGAGCGAGGAGATGGGGGCCAGGGTGGTCGAGGTGACGGAGGAGGACGTGGCGGAGGTGGTGGCCCTTATGACGGGAATACCGGTGCACCGCTTAGCCAGGAACGAGACCGAGAAGCTCCTGAAGATGGAAGAGGAGCTGAAAAAGCGGGTGGTGGGGCAGGACGAGGCCATAGAGGCCATCGCCAAGGCCATCCGGAGGACCCGAGCTGGGCTTAAGGACCCAAGGCGGCCCATAGGGAGCTTCATCT
>DTXA01000332.1 GCA_012962735.1 Candidatus Latescibacterota bacterium | reverse complement strand
GGTATAATCTACATAGACGAGATAGATAAAATAGCCTCCTCCGGCACCGTCATCGGACCGGATGTATCCAGGACAGGGGTCCAGCGCAACCTTCTGAAGCTAATGGAGGAGACCGAGGTGGACCTGAGGGTCCCCCACGACATCATCTCTCAGATAGAGGCCATGATGCAGTTCCAGCGCACAGGAAAGGTGGAGAGGAAGAGGATCAACACCCGCCATATCCTCTTCGTGATGAGCGGGGCGTTCTATGGGCTGGAGGACATCGTCCGGAGAAGGCTGAATCAGCAGGCCATAGGGTTCGGTGTAGAAAGGTCGCTGAAAGGCAAGGACAGGATGGAGGTGCTTCAATACGTCCAGCCCGAAGACCTCATAGAATACGGGTTCGAGAGCGAGTTTGTAGGAAGACTTCCGGTAATTGTGGTATTGGATGAACTTACGGTGGAGGACCTATATCAGATCCTCAGGAGCCCCAAGAGCGCGGTGATCCAGTCCAAAAGGCGGGACTTTATGGCCTATGGAATAGAGCTGGAGTTCACGGACGATGCCCTGCGCCTCATAGCCGAGCGGGCGCACAGGAGGGGGACAGGCGCCCGAGCCTTGGTGAGTGTATGTGAGGAAGTATTGCTGCCCTTCGAGAAGAAGCTTCCCTCCACACCGCTTCGCCATCTCACGGTCACCGAGGAGATGATCGAAGACCCCGAAGGAGAGATGGGGCGCCTGCTCCGGGAGGCCCCTATCAGGGAGTTCGAGGAGGAGTTCAGGAAGGAGCATGGGATCCACCTGAGGTTTTCCGAGGAAGCGGTGCACTGGATAGATGGAGAGGCGGAGAAGAGAGGAGTAAGCCCAGGGGAGCTGTGCCGGGAGCTTCTGAAGGATTACGGATATGGCCTCAAGCTCGTGAACACCAAGGAATTCGAGGTGACAGAAGAGGTGCTGAGTGACCCGAAAGGATATCTCGACAGGCTGATCAAGTCTTTTTACGCCAAGGCTTCATCCTAACCTAAAGGATGTCCTATGCAGATAGCGAGGAATATCTGTGGATAGGGACGAGAGCTATGGGACACAAGGTTTAGTCAAGTTCGATGGAGAAAACAGGACAGTATATAACAAACATAACTCGAGGCTCTCGGATGACGATATCTTAGATTCTCAGGGGAACATATGGGCCAGGACCCTCAATTCTAACCCCTGGGGACAACAGGGAGGGCGGTCGTATTGGCCCCTTCCCCTGTCCTTAGCAGTGAAAGATATACGTGGTGGCAGATAAGCTGTACAGAATCGACAAATGAGGAGCTGCTAAGGGAGCTCGATAGGAGCGTCCCCCAGGTTTCTCAAGGTGGGCTTCTGTAATCCGAGGCTTTATCCCTTCGGAGTTCAGGAGGAAGGCCAAAAGTGACTTTTATCTATCCCAATCGGCCCACAACTTCTCCCCTTATCTCCTTGCGTGCCCTCTCGCTTTCGGCTGTCAAGGATTCCCTGTTTTCCTCGGATATCCGGGCGAGCTTAGGCGGGGGACCAGAGAGCAAGGCCTCGACCAGCTCGGAGCTCAGCTCCAGGTCGGCGAGGGCATTCGGGCTCCAGTGCTCCATCAGTTCCCAAACTCCTTCCTTCCCGCCCCTCCTGAAAGCTTCGCCAACTGCGGCCAGTGTGATGGCGTTGCTGGATATGCAGGCGACCTCGGCCTCCCTCAGGGCATAGCGGTTTCCGTTGAAGGATATCGTCAGCCCTCCCTCGGACCTCAGCCACCTGAACGCCTCTACATCGGTTATACTGTCCCCCACATAGATGGCACCTTCCGGGGAAACCCCCTCCCTCTCCAGAGCGGCCTTCAGGGCCTCGGCCTTCTCCTCCCCTCCCACGGGGCGCACCTCTTCGGCCATCCTCCAGCAGGATTTCCGAGGTAGCTCCTCCCAGAATATCTCGTCCAATCTGCTTGCCACCTCGCGGGATATGGGGTCAAGGCCTTCGGGGCCTTTGGCCTCCGGGGGGAGCTGGAGCAATGGCATACGGACGACCTCCTTCAGCAATCCTTCAAGGAGAGCCTTCTCTCCTTTCGGCACCTCGTAGCGCCCGAAGGCAACTTCGGTGCTGTAGGTGCGGCTTTCGGGGAAGCCCAAGGTCCGACATAAAGCCCTGATGTAGGGGCGGTAGCTCGTGCTTATTATGTAGGTGGGCATACGGGCGCTGAAGAACTCCAAAGTTTCCCTCGCGCCGGGCATAAGCAGAAGGGTATCCCGGGAGAACTCCTCCACATCCCCGTCCGAGACCCCGTAGGCCCTCAGGAAGGGGAGGATGAGCCTGAGGGTGTTTCCTGGCCTGTATCCGGGCTTGTGGACGAGGTCCGCTAAGTAGTCGTCGTACCTGCTCACCCTCTCAAAGAAGGCGAAACCTTCTGGCAGGAAGCGTTCGCAAAGCTCGTAGGCGTTGTCGTTTTTGGAGACGGGACCTTCGCAATCGGTGGCGTAAAGGGGAGAGTCGCTCACGGGGACCTCCAAGATATCCTCGCCTTAGGAGGCATGTGCTCTGTGAATATCGCCGCTTGCCCGGGCTTCATTTCTCCTCCCGGGTGAATCCTATCGCCCCGGTTCTCTCCCTGCGCAGCAGCAGGACTATGGGCTCTTCAGCTCGCACGTTCCTCAGGTTGGACTCCACGATCTCCCAACCGTCCTGTATCAGGGCGTTGAGCTTGTCGCTGAGCCGGTCCTTTCCCCCCAGGGCCGGCACTTGATTCATGCCTATGCGGATCAGCTTATACTCCCACTTCGCCATACCCCCTCCCCTTATAGCCACTTTTCTATACTCCTCGCTATGCCCTCTCCATCCAGGCCCAACATCTTGAGGAGTTCGTCCCTTTTTCCCTGTTCGATGAAGCGGTCGGGGATACCGAGCCTCAGCACCCGGGCCGAGAGAAATCCCTCCAAATGTTCCAACACCGCACTCCCGAACCCGCCTGTTAGGGCGCCCTCCTCTACGGTGACGATGGGACCCATCTGGGCGCTCTTCAGAAGAAGTTCGGAGTCCAGGGGCTTGACGAACCTCGCGTTGACGACGCCAAAGGAAAGCCCTTTGGCGTCGAGGAGATTCGCTGCTTCCAAGGAAGGATATACCATGGAACCCACAGCCCATATGGTACCATCCCTCCCCTCCCTCAACACCTCGGCCCTTCCGATGGGAAGCGACTCCACCTCCCCTGAGAAGTCTACCCCCAGCCCTCTTCCCCTGGGATACCGCAGGGCTATGGGACCATCCTCATACTCCAGCGCTGTAAGGAGCATAGCCTTAAGCTCAAGCTCGTGCTTAGGGGCCATCACGACCATATCCGGGACCATCCGGAGGTACACTATGTCGAAGGTCCCGTTGTGGGTCGGGCCGTCGTCCCCTACGATACCGGCACGGTCTATGGCGAAGACCACAGGAAGCTTCTGAAGGGCGACGTCGTGGATTAAGGGGTCGAGGGCGCGCTGGAGGAAGGTGGAATATATGGCCGCTACGGGCCGCATACCGGCCGCCGCCAGGCCGGCCGCGAATACGACCGCATGGCTTTCGGCTATCCCCACATCGTAAAACCTCTCTGGGAAGCGCTCTGCGAAGTACTTCAAACCGGTGCCTTCCTTCATAGCTGCCGTGATGGCCACCACTCTTTCCTTGCCCTCGGCCAGCTCCGCCAAAGACCTGCCGAAGACATCGGAGTACGACGGCCCCTCGCCCTTTATGGAGACCCCCGTCTCGGGGTCGAACTTTCCCACCCCATGGAATGTGGTGGCGTCCTCCTCGGCGGGTTTGTACCCTTTTCCCTTGACGGTGTAAACGTGCACCAGGATGGGACCGTGGAGGTCCTTCACCTGCTGAAGCACGGATATCAGGTAGGGAAGGTCGTGGCCGTCTATGGGGCCGAAGTATCTAAAGCCCAACCTTTCGAAGAAGATACCAGGCACGATGAGGGCCTTGAGGCTTTGGTCTATCCTACGCACGATCCGGCGCACCTGCTCCCCCAAGGAAGCGAGCCTCCCGGTCAGCTCCCAGATGTCGTTTTTGAGGCGGTTGTAAACTTGAGCTGTGATGAAGTCGGTGAAGACCCTGGAAATAGCGCCCACATTGGGCGATATGGACATCTGGTTGTCGTTCAGGATGACGAGCAAGTCCTTCTTCAAGGCCCCGGCGTTGTTGATGCCTTCGTACGCCAACCCTCCGGTCAGGGCTCCGTCTCCTATGACCGCTACGATCTTGTAATCTTCCCCAGCCATATCTCTCGCGCACGCAAAGCCCAAAGCTGCGGAGATCGAGGTGCTCGCATGGCCCGCCCCGAAGGGGTCGTAGGGGCTCTCAAAGCGCTTGGTGAAGCCGCTGATCCCGCCGTACTGGCGCAGGGTGGGGAATTGTTCCCTCCTTCCGGTGATAAGTTTGTGCGCATATGCCTGGTGGCCCACATCCCATATGATCTTATCCCTGGGAGCATCGAGGACATAGTGCAACGCCAGGGCGAGCTCCACAGCCCCAAGGCTGGGGGCGAGATGACCTCCGGTCCTGGAGACCACCGAGATGATCCGCTCTCTGATCTCACCAGCGAGCTGCTCCAGCTCCGGTACAGTCAACTTCTTCAGGTCTTCCGGACCGTCGATGGAATCCAACAGAGCTTCGGGCATATCCTCTCCTACAGGGAAAGGGACACCAGTCCTGCTAAGAGGCCCAGCACCAGGATTCCTTCCAACCACCGCCCCCTGTCGGTCAGTACCTCCCTGGGGAGCGAGGGGTTCCCCTCAGGTTCGGGGACCGTGTCCTCCCCAGTCCCCTCGAGCCAGCCCGCCCAGTACACGACCCCCGAAGGGTCGGAAAGCCTCAGGAAGGCCGATACCCTCCCCCTCCGAAGTACCCCCTTCCTCCAGAACTTCCCTGGGGTTCTGTACCAAAGACCTATATCCACGACCCGGAAGGAGAGGCGGTAGTCCCAACCTCCCTCCACCCCGGAGAGCACGGTGTACCCCCGCTCCAGCAGGACCGAGGTCAGGGCATCCTGGAGCACCCAGGCCTGGGGGTGGTCCTTTTCCGCCTCGACCATGAGGCTCCGGTCCCCCCGAAGGGGCATCTCTTCCAATACCTCCCGGAACCGACCGGCTGCTATATCTTCTAAGAAGGCGACATCGGTAGGGGCGGCCGTGGCTCGGATACTTAGGAATAGTAAGATAATCAAACTACCCATCCACCTTATCCTTTCCCCTGAGGAGGTTTTGTACTGCGGCGTCGGGGACTTCCCCGGCCCTTCGCAGGCCCAGGAGGGCCGCCCCCAGGGACGGGGGAAGGAGGGGCTCGGAGAATGCCGGATAAAGGTCCTTTAAAACCTCCTCCATAGGAGGGAGCAGCCAGTCCCGCCTCCCAAACATCCCTCCTATCAGGGCCACCCGCATCCCCTTCCCCATCCCGAGACGGTGGGCTACAGCGAGGGCCAGCTTCCCTAAGTGTCTTCCTGCTTTGTGCAATATCTCGGCGGCGGTCCTGTCCCCGGCGTCGGCCGCATCGAAAACAACCCGGGCCAGCCCGGCGATGCGGTCGGGCCGAACTCCCTCCCGATAGGCCCATCGGACGATCTGGTCCAGCTGGGGAAGTCTCAGATGGTCCTGAAGACGCTCCCTCAGGGAGGTCTCCGGCCCCCTCCCGTCCCAGGCTTTGAGGGCGGCCACTATGCCCTCCTTCCCGATCCAGTATCCGCCACCTTCGTCCCCGAGTAGATACCCCCATCCCCCCGCCCGCGCGACCCGTCCTCCGTCCCTCCCCCATGCTATGGAGCCAGTTCCGGCTATCACCACTATACCCGATCCGCCCAGGTGGGCTCCTTCCAGGGCCACCTCCCCGTCACTGGCCACCGCGACCTCCTCCCCGATCCCCTTAAGAACCAGAGCCACCTCGGTTCGGTCCTGGAGGCGATCCACTCCGGCCAGGCCGGCGCACAGGACCGACACCTCCCCCCCGCCGACGGCCCTCAGCAGATCACCCACGAGCCTCTCTACGGTCCTACGTAGGCCCTCGGGACCTGTAAGCTGATAGTTGGCCGCGCCAACACGACCGGAGGCCAAAACCTCCCCGTCGGGGCGCACCAACACAGCCTCGGTCTTGGTGCCTCCGCCGTCTATGCCTACGATGTACTCCATGGGAAATCTCAAAGGGAAGCGGGACTGTAAGCCGGGTTCTGTAGCCCGAAAGGGCTGATAGCCATCGGTCTGGGACGCCCGTTGCCGGACGCCTCCTGCGGCCTACCCGGGCGTGTTAGCGAGGCGGGCCACCTCTCCGCCCCTATTTGGCCTTGCTCCGGATGGGGTTTGCCGTGCCACCTCCGTCGC
>DTXA01000331.1 GCA_012962735.1 Candidatus Latescibacterota bacterium | reverse complement strand
CTCCAAAATCCTCTCCACCGCCCGATACGCCTCCTCCACGGTCCTGCACACGATGCTCCCCTTGCCGGCAGCCAGGCCGTCGGCCTTGACCACGATGGGAGCGCCCGCCTTCCGGATGTATTCCTTAGCCTTCTGGAGGTCGTCGAAGACCCGGAAATCGGCCGTTGGGATTCCATACCGGGCCATAAGCTCCTTGGCGAAGACCTTGCTGGACTCAATCTTGGCGGCCTGCCTGGTGGGCCCAAATATCCTTATGCCCGCCTTCTGGAACCTATCCACGATCCCAAGAGCAAGGGGCGCCTCCGGCCCCACAACCGTCAGGTCCGCCTTCTCCTCCCGGGCTAGGCTCAAAAGCCTCTCTATGTCTTCGGCCTTTACCCCCGCACACCGGGCGACCTTCCCGATGCCGGCGTTTCCGGGAGCTGCGATCACCTCGTCTACCTGAGGGCTCTGAAGCACCTTCCAGACCAGGGAGTGCTCCCGGCCCCCTCCACCTACGACCAGCACCTTCACGACTGCCTCCTTCCTAAGCTTCCCTTCGGCCTGTACCGTTCCTGTATCTATATATTAGACCGAAAGAATGGCCGTTTTAAAGTGAACGATAGTCGGGCTTGGGTTTCCAATATACCCCTTACCTTCCTCGATGTCAAGCTCTGTATAGTCCAAAAAAGTTCTTCGCTAATTTCTTGGAGATAATACGAGCCCCTTCTTTTGCCTTGACAAAAGGGAGCCTGTTTGTTATGTTTGCCTCGGGTGGAAGGTTCCATTTTTTGGGTTGGAAAGACGGGGTTATGTCCGTTAAGGCTGTGGGCCTTTTCTCCGGCGGACTGGACAGCCAGTTGGCCGCAAGAGTACTCCAACTCCAGGGCGTGGAGGTGGAGCTTCTGCATTGCATCACCGACCCTGAGCGTTTCGAGGGGGCCCGAGTGGAGGAGGGCGCCAGCCGCTTGGGGGCGCCCCTGAGGGCGCTGGACGTATCCGAGGAGTTCTTCGAGGTAGTGCGATCCCCCCGGTTCGGGTACGGGAGCGGGATGAACCCCTGCTTGGACTGTAGGATCTTGATGCTCAGGAAGGCCAAAGCGCTGATGGAAGAGGCGGGGGCTCGGTTTGTCTTCACCGGAGAGGTGCTCGGCCAAAGGCCAATGTCCCAGCATCGGGGAGCCCTGAGGCTCGTGGAGCGGGAGAGCGGCCTGGACGGGCTCCTGCTGCGTCCCCTCTCAGCCAAACTTCTGCCCCCTACCACCCCAGAGCTTGAGGGATGGGTTGACAGGGAGGGGCTCTACGACTTCTCCGGCAGGTCCCGGAAGCCCCAGATGGCCTTGGCGAAAGAGCTCGGGATATCGGAGTACCCCTCCCCAGCCGGGGGATGCTGGCTCACCGACAGAACTTTCTCCGCCAGACTGCGGGACCTGTTTGGACACGGGGGGTGCTTTACCAGGGAACAGGCTGTGCTTCTGCGGGTGGGCCGGCACTTTCGGCTCTCGGAGGGCGTCAAGACCATCGTAGGGAGGAACCGGGACGAGAACGCCCTTCTACTTGAGCACAGGGAGGGCCGGTGGGTGGTCCAGGTGATGGACTACCCTGGACCGGTGGTCCTGGTGGAGGGGGAGCCCTCTGAGGAGGACCTGCTCCGGGCAGCCTCGGTCGCCGTACGCTACAGCGACGGCCGGGATAGAGAGGACGTGCGGGTGCGGTGGGAGCGGGATGGGGAGGAAGGAGGGGCAGAGGGGGTCTGCCCTGCGGACGAGGAGGAGCTTTCCCGATGGAGGCTGTGAGGACCCTGAGCTGGGACAGGTCCCGGTGTGACTTCTGTGGCACCTGCGTCGGGGTCTGTCCTGCGGACGCCATAATCGTAGACGTCTCGGACTGGGTGGTGGACGGGGAGCGCTGTACGGGATGCGGGGATTGCATAGCCGTATGCCCGTATAGGGCCCTGAGCTTCGGGGAACAGGATGGAGCAGACTAAATCCCTCCGGGTCGTGCTTCCGGCCCCCTTGGTGGCCCTCGCCGCTTGGGCGTTCTGGTTTGTCTGGCTGGAGGGGAATGGGTGGTCTCGGGTACTGGACGGTCGAGGTGGCCTTGTTCGGATGGTGGGCATGCGGCCGGGGGACTAAGAGTTTGGGTTGCCAAATCTTAGCCAAGACATATGGCATGAAACGCAGGGTATCGGTCGAGCTTGCCCAAAAGATAAGGGGGTTCCGTAAGAATCCGATACCTGCGGAGAAGCTCCTATGGGAGAAACTCAGGGACAGGGGGTGAGGGTAGCCATGTCCATCCTATACACTGTACATGTGGACCTGGGGCCGAGGAGCTACCCTGTCTACATCGGCCACGACATCCTGATGGAGGTCGGGGACCTTTTCCGGAGGCATACCCTGGGGAGGAAAATGGCCGTGGTCTCGGACGAGAACGTGGCCCGGCTGTACCTGGGCGAGGTCGTGGAGGCCTTGCGAGAGGCCGAGTACAAACCCGTCCCGGTGGTTGTGCCCCCTGGGGAGGCCTCCAAGAGCGTGGAGGTGGCCGATCGCATCTACGAGCACCTCATCCTCGCCCGCTTAGACAGGGGCAGCACGGTGGTCGCCCTCGGAGGTGGTATGGTTGGGGACTTAGCAGGATTTGTGGCGGCCACTTTTCTGAGGGGGATAGCTTTCGTGCAGCTCCCTACCAGTTTCCTTGCCTTCGTGGATGCCTCTGTGGGGGGAAAGGTGGCGGTAAACCACCGCTTAGGCAAGAACCTCATCGGCGCCTTCCACCAGCCGAGGTTCGTTGCGATAGACGTGGCTGTGCTCCGCACCCTCCCCGAAAGGGAGCTTAGAGCAGGGCTCGTGGAGGCCGTAAAGCACAGTGTTATAAGGGATGAGGAGTTGTTCGGGTTTTTGGAGGAAAACGTGGAAAGGCTTCTGGCCGGGGAGGCTTCCCCTGAGCTCTGGGCGGAACTCGTGGCCAGGAACGTGCGCATAAAGGCCGAGGTGGTCTCGCAGGACGAAAGGGAGGAGTCCGGCCTCAGGATGATATTGAACTATGGCCACACGGTGGGTCATGCCTTAGAGACACTGACGGGTTACTCCCGCTTCCTCCACGGGGAGGCTGTAGCCTTGGGGATGGTGGCGGCCGGGGCCATAGCCCAGGAGAAGGGTCTTTTATCGTCTGAGGATCGCTCCCGCCAGGACAGGCTACTTTCTAAGTTTCCTCTCCCGGGGATGGAGGGGATATCTGACGACGAGGTGTTCGAGCAGATGCACTCGGACAAGAAGGTCCGGGAGGGGATGGTCAGGTTTGTGCTGGCCAGGCGCATAGGCTGTGTGGAGGTGAGGGAGGACGTGGAGGAGGATGAGGTAAAGAAGGGGCTCGAGGCTGTCAGAAAATTCCTGAAAAAGGCATAGACTGCTTTGTCAAGGATGAAAATTTGAGTTGCCTATCTTAAAAAATCACGATTGAGCAATATGGCTTAACGCTCCAAGAACTTTCCTTCATCAGCCTCAACCTCCGACTCAGGATATAATGCTTTAAAACTTTAAGGGGGCTTGACATCCCTCCTTCGGTATCCTATATTCGTACAAATCCGAACCACAGAGTGTTAGACTGAGGCACGCTGAGGGCCATCATGAGGACCTTCTCAGCCGATCTCCACATCCATTCCCACTACTCCCGGGCCACCAGCAGGGAGAGCACACCCGAGGAGTACCATCGCTGGGCATGTCTTAAGGGCCTAAGCCTTCTTGGGACCGGGGACTGCACCCATCCGGGATGGAGGGAGGAGCTCCGGGAAAAGCTGGAGAGGTCCGATGATGGTCTGTATAGGCTCAGGGCGGACCTCAGGGCCAGGGTTGAGGCCGACCTGCCTTCCTCCTGCAGGAGGAAGGTGCGCTTCGTGCCTTCTGCGGAGATCAGTTGCATATACAAGAAGGCTGACCGGACCCGTAAGATCCACATCCTCCTCATCCTCCCGGACCTTGAGGCCGCCGAACGCCTCTTCGGGGAACTATCCAAGATCGGAAATTTAGAGTCGGACGGGAGGCCTATCTTGGGGCTCGATGCCAAGGTCCTCTTCGATATCGTCTTAGAGGTTTCCCCAGAGTCCCTCTACATCCCCGCCCATATCTGGACCCCACATTTCTCCCTGTTCGGCGCGAACTCCGGGTTCGATGCGATGGAGGAGTGTTTTGAGGACTTCATCCCCCACATAGCCGCCTTGGAGACCGGGCTCTCCTCCGACCCCCCGATGAACTGGAGGCTTTCCGCCTTAGACCCCTTCCCCTTAGTCTCCCATTCCGACGCCCACTCCCCTAAGAACCTGGCCAGAGAGGCCGATTTATTCGAAGCCGAACTTTCCTACGGTGGACTTTCCCGGGCCCTGCGGGGGGAGGGGGAGGATAGGCTTTTAGGCACCGTGGAGTTCTTCCCCGAGGAGGGCAAGTACCATTACGACGGCCACAGGTCCTGCGGGGTTCGCTGGCATCCCCGGCAGACCATCTGTGCCGGGGGGATATGCCCGGTCTGCGGCCGGAAGGTCACGGTGGGGGTGCTCCACAGGGTGGAGGAGCTGGCCGACCGGCCTGAGGGATTCCGACCTCCGTCTGCCCGTCCGTACGAAAGCCTGGTGCCGCTGCCCGAGGTCATCGGAGATGCCTTGAGTGCGGGGCCCAATGCTAAGAAGGTAGAAGACCTCTACCACAGACTCCTCTCCCGCATAGGCCCGGAGCTCTTCGTTCTGAGGGAAGCTCCGTTGGAGGATATCTCGAAGGTGGACCTCTTGGTGGCCGAGGGGGTGCGTAGGATCAGGGAGGGGGAACTCGAGGTGCTTCCGGGGTACGACGGGGAGTACGGGAAGGTTCGGGTTTTCCGGGAGGGGGAGAGGGAGAAGCTGAGGGGCCAGGTGGCCCTGATAGAGCTCCCGTCCCGGGAGCGCACCGAATCCCCCGAACTGTCCTTTCCAGCCGTCCAGTCTCGAACTCGAGGAGAGGTCGTCCCCGAGCCTTCCGCCGGCCTCGACCCGTCCCAGGAGGAGGCTGTAAATTCACCAGGGCCTGTGGTCGTGGTGGCCGGACCTGGAACCGGCAAGACCGGGACGCTGGCCCACCGGGCCGCCCGGCTGATCTGGGAGGGCGTGTCACCCGAGTACATAGCTGCCGTGACCTTCACAAACCGGGCCGCAGGGGAGATGAGGGAAAGGGTCCGGTCCATAGTCGGGGAGGAGGCCCGTGGGGTATGGGCCGGGACTTTTCATTCCCTCTGCCTTGAGCTTCTTCGGGGGATCGGGGGAAGGAGCTTCCGGGTGGTAGACGATGTCGAGGCCCGGGGGATATTAGAGGAGGTTCTGGTTGCAAGGGAGGAGAAGGGCCGGGCGTCGGCCCTGTACGAGGCCCTCTGCCGCGCCCGGGCCAGGGGGGAGGAAGGGGGGGAGCTGTTGGCAGCGTACCGAAAGCGTCTAAGGGAGTATGGCCTCTGGGACTACGAGGAGCTGCTCTGGGATGCCCTCGACCTCCTCGGGGACCCTGAGGCCTTGAGGGAGGCGAGGGAGAGGTTCCAGCACCTGCTGGTGGACGAGTTCCAGGACGTGAACCTCCCCCAGTACAAGCTTG
>DTXA01000330.1 GCA_012962735.1 Candidatus Latescibacterota bacterium | reverse complement strand
TGTGGGGGGGGCGAAAGAGCCTTTAGGGAAGGGAGGGTCTATGTGGTCAATAACACCGGCTGGAGGATGAACCTGGGGAACAGTCCCTGCGGGGATCTGACCGACAGGTACATCCTCATAGATTGGGAGGGTATGGAGGTAAAGGTCCCACCCAACATGGACTGCGACGGAAATCCTACGGGCGTCGGCGCTGTCGAGCTCACGTCCGAACCTCTCCCGGGCGGGACGGAGGTGGATTTTACGTACTACTTCTTCTACGTGGGCGACAGGAAGCCCATGAAGCTCTCCGAGGTCCTTGCCCGGGTCGGGGAGAGGGCCATCGTAGACGGCGACATAACGATAGAGCTGTACGCGTCGTCGGCGGACGTGGTGCCGTTCGGGGAACATTGGGCCAGGGTCGATATAGTCCCCATTGCGAGGATAATAAAGGGCAAGTTCGACGGGATCCACATCTATTAGACTTATGTATCTGAGGGTACGGAGCGTCGGCCAGGTTGACTGGGGTACATAGGTTCGTAACTTTTGTTCCGTCCTTCAAACATTTCCCTGTTAGACCCTCCCCTTAAGGCCTTTCTCCATAAGTTTTGCCCCTCTTTTATGTCAGATAGTTCCCCAGATGAATTGAGGAGGTTCCTAATGTGGTGGAAGTGGACAATAGCACTTTTTCTAACATGGGGGAAGGAGGGAAACCAGGAGGCCCAATTTTACCTTTCTAAGGCCGAGGCTTTTTTGAAGTTCGGCAGTATCCAGGAGGCGATCGAAGAATATCGTAAGGCCTTAGAAGCCGACCCGAACTGTGCAGAGGTCTATAGCGGGCTTGGGAGGGCGTATTACAATATGGGCGACTATATCAGGGCAGGGGAGATGTACGAAAAAGCTGTCGACCTTAAGCCCTCCCTCGCCGAGGCCCATTTCGGGCTCGGGCTGGTGTACTCTAAGCAGGACAATTTGGAGAGGTCAATATCGGAGTTCGAAAAGACGATAGAGCTGAGGCCCGATCATATACTGGCATACAGTAACTTGGCCTTGAGGTACCTTTCCCAGGGGGACATCTCCAAGGCGGTAGAGGCGTGCAGGCGAGCCCTTGATATCGACCCGGAGTTCGCGCACGCTCATTTCGTGCTCGGGTTGATCTATCTGAAGGAAGGAAAGTTCGAGAAGGCGGAGCGTTCCCTAAAAGAGGCGCTCAGGTTAGAGCCTAATAACCAGCATATTCTATTCAACTTGGGTTTAGCCTATATGAAGATGCACAGGAACGAGGAGGCGATAGAGCAATTCAAAAAAGTCCTCGAGCTCAATCCGGACTATGCAGAAGCCCATTATAACCTCGGCACCCTTCTGATGCGAATGGGCGACAAGGAAGAAGGAAAGAGGGAATTAGGGCTCTTCAAGAAGCTGTCCGCATATGCGAGAGAAATGGAAAACTTGAATTATATACTCTACGTCTCCCCTGTCCCTATGAGCAGGGCGGAAAAGGCGTCCGCCCATTACAAGCTGGGGCTCATCCACGCCAAGTGGGGCAAGTACGAAAAAGCCTTAAAGGAGTTCAAAAGAGCGGTCCGGCTGAACCCTTCGTCGGCAGCCGCCCATTTCAAGGCCGGGGATATGTGTTTGAAGCTCGAAAGGCTGGACGAGGCAATTCAATGGCTTCGGAAGGTTCTCGCATTAGAACCCGGTTCTGCATCGGCTTACTATAACCTCGGTCTTGCCTACACGAAGAAGACACTGTACACCGAAGCGGTGAAGGCCTATAAAAGGGCCGTAGAGCTGAACCCAGCGCACGTATCCGCCCACTTTAACCTAGGAGGAGCTTACCTCATGTTGGGAAAGCTGGAGGAGGCGGCTGCGCAGTTCCGCGAGGTGATCAAGCTTGACCCCAATAGGGAGCTGGCCCACAGGTACCTGGGGCAGATATATCTAAAACAAGGAAAGGAGGCTGAGGGGAGGAGAGAGTTGGAGATAGCGAATAGGCTGAAGGGGAAAGCCCCATAGACAAAGGCGAAAAGTCGGTCAGGAGGTGTATAAAATGAGGCTCTTAAAGTGCATTGCTCTGATGGGCTCTGTTGCCGTAACGATGCTGCCCATCCTTTCATCTGGGTACTTAAGCCTGCTCGCTTCCCTGCCCGATAAGGGCGAGAACTTCGGCTGCGCGACCTGCCACCTCAGCACTGAAGGGGGAGGGCCGATGAACCCGTCCGGCACGACGCCATGTCTTTATGGTTTGGGCTCTTCTTCATAATAGGAGCCTGGGCCTCTCCGGTCCGGTTCACAGAGGTCACGGAGGAAGTTGGGGTGATCTTTTTGCACAGGAACGGATCCAGCGGACGATACTATCACCCCGAAACCCACGGGGGAGGCGCTGCATGGCTGGATTACGATAACGATGGGTACATAGACCTTTATGTGGTCAACAGCGCCGAACTGCCCGGCTGTACATACGAGGTGAAGCCCATCAACCGCCTCTACCGCAACAATGGGGATGGGACCTTCACAGATGTCACGTTCGAGGCCAGGGTGGGGGACCCGTCTTACGGGATAGGGTGTTCGGTTGCGGATTACGATAACGACGGGCATATGGATATCTATGTAACTAACCTCGGCCCTAATAAGCTATACCACAACAACGGGGATGGGACGTTCGCCGATGTTACGGACGAGGCGGGAGTGGGGGATGCGGGGATGGGAGTCGGAAGCGTGTGGTTGGATTACAACAACGATGGATTTTTAGATCTTTTCGTGGGAAACTACATAGATTCTCCAATAGAGAAGAACCGATGGTGCGGGATTAGAGGTATAAGGTTGTTCTGCTCCCCGAGGGTGTTCGACGGTGCATACGACCTCCTCTACCGCAACAACGGAGATGGGACCTTCACGGACGTCACAAAGGAGGCGGAGCTTTACAGAAACGATGGAAGGGACTTAGGTGTCGTCTGTTTGGACTACGACAACGACGGGGATATGGATATCTATGTGGCCAACGACCAGACCCCTAATTTTCTGTACCGCAACGATGGAGACGGGACCTTTGCCGAAGTAGGACTTGAAGCCGGGGTCGCTGTCAGCAGGGAAGGTATAGAGCAGGCGGGCATGGGGGTGGACGCAGGAGACTACGACAACGACGGGGATATGGACCTGATCGTTGGGAACTTCCAACAGGAGGCAGTGGTATTGTACCGGAACGAGGGTGGGGGGGTCTTCGAGGATGTGAGCTTCGAGGCCGGCATAGGGATGGCCACACTTTCCTACCTGACGTTCGGGATAGGTTTCTTCGACTACGACAACGACGGATATCAGGACATCTTCATGGCGAACGGACACGTCCATTACGAGATCGCCAAGGTAGATCCTGCTCAGAGCTACCCCCAAAGGGACCTGCTCTTCCACAACAACGGGGATGGAACTTTTACCGACGTCTCTCGGGAGTCCGGCGAGTACTTCCGGCGGAAGTACGTCGGACGCGGCACCGCCTTCGGGGACTATGACAACGACGGGGACATAGATATATTCGTCGTGAACTCCAACCAGAAGGCGATCCTGCTTCGTAACGATGGGGGCAACCGGAATCACTGGATCTCCCTTAAACTCGTGGGGACAAGGAGCAACCGGAACGGGATCGGGGCAAGGGTTAAAGTATGGGCCGGCCACCTCTTCCAGATGGATGAGCTTAAGAGCGGGTCGAGCTACGCTTGCCAGGACGACCTGAGGATGCACTTTGGGCTCGGGAAGATGGCCAGGGTGGATTCCATAGAGATCCGATGGCCCAGCGGGGTCGTACAGAGGTTGAGGGGTGTAAAGGCCGACCAGTTTCTAACCGTGGTGGAACCTCCCTGAGGAGGTGAGGAGATGAGAGGGATAGCGAAGGGCATACTGTTGATGGCTTTGATCGGGATAGCTGGGTGTGCGAGGCAGAAGGAGGTAGTGGTGGCCGAGGTGGCGGGGAGGAAGATAACGGCCCAGGACCTTGTAGAGCTTGCGGGCAAGTTGCCTTCCTTTACTAAGGATAAGCTCCTTTGGACCTTGATAGACCGGGAGATCATGGTCCAGGAGGCATATGAGCGGGGTCTGAACAACGACGAGAATATACTCAGGAGACTGGAGAGGATCAAGCTCATAGAGATAGCGAGGCTGCTCAAGGAGAAGTTCCGGGAGCGGATAGAGATCCCTGAGGAAGATGTAAGGCGCTATTACGAGGAAAAGGGCCTGGCCTCCCGCCAGGAAGTCAGGGCCAGGCACATTATGGTCCGCACTGAGGAGGAGGCGGAGGAGATATTAAAGAAGCTCAAGGAGGGGGCTGACTTTGCCCAACTTGCCAAGGAGTGGTCTTTGGACAGGGTCAGCGCAGAGAAGGGGGGCGACCTGGGATACTGGCGGGAAGGAGAGGTGATAGGGGCCACCGCCCAGAAGGTGTTCTCTATGGAGGTGGGGGAGATATC
>DTXA01000329.1 GCA_012962735.1 Candidatus Latescibacterota bacterium | reverse complement strand
GACAACGAGAGCTTCTTTTGTTATCTTTTCAAGCAAATGATATACAAGGAAGGGGGTGGTAAGCTCTTGAGGAGGCCTCAGGAAAGGGGGTGATCGGAGTTACCGTTGTGGGGATGACGGAAGCGTCGTAAGTGGCTTCCTAAACCGAAAGGGGGAGGAGATGAAGGTAGGTTGGATTGCATTGATGGCTTGTGTCTTGGTCGGTGGATTGGCCGGCATGGTTTACAGCCACGTCGGGCCGGACATCTACATCCCTCAGGTCGATCCCGCCCGGATCACTATCGACGGGCTGGGCACCGAGTGGGAGGACCCCACCTTCTACCCCCAGGAGTATATGATCACTCCAGATGACCTGGGTGGGAACGTGACCGGCGGCGACCTTCCACCTGCTGACGACTGGTACGGGATACTGTACCTTGGGTGGAGCGCCCCTCCCGACAATATGCTCTACGGTTACAGCAGGGTCACCGACGACATCCTCAACGACGAGGCGGCCAGGAACGGGGATGCCTGGAGGGACGATACTATCGAGATCATAGTTGACGCCGATCACAGCGGCGGCAACTATAGGGAGGGGTGGGCCCTCCACGCCGAGACTGCCCAGCAGTTCTGCATCAGGATGACCCAGGTCCCGCTGCCGATACCCATAGAGGGTGCCCAGGACGAGGACAAGACCCAGTGGCACATATGGGCCAGGCCTGAGGCTAAGTGGGTAACTAAGCCGGAATATATGTATGCCGCCCTGGACCATCCCGAGACCAGGGAGAACTGCACATACGCGTGGGAGTGGAAGATGGCCCTCTGGGACGAGGTAGGTGCCTCTCCTGAAGAGTCCAAGAGGCACATCAACAAGCTTGGGGATTGCATAGGGCTCGTCATCCAGTGGGACGACTCGGACGCCGAGCTCGACAAGAGGGACGACCAGCCAGGGACACAGGGTCCAGAGGGTAACGAGTCCTGGACGACCGCAGATCACCTCAACGATGCCTACTTCGTGGAGAACCCTCTGTTGCCTCCAGCTGTGGAGGCTTCGTCCTGGGGCGTGGTGAAGGCGAGCTTCAAGTGAGGAGGTTGTTAGGTTAAGGGGCGAAAGGGAAAATTGAACTTATCTATCCCTTTCGCCCCTATTTTTTAAGGAGGGAGCCTTGAGTAGAATTTATCGTCTCGGCCTTTATTGGTTGGGCCTGCTTTCGGTGGCCGGCTGTGGGGCTCTGGGATATAGGTACTTCCCGGGTCCAGTGCAACCCGTTCCCGAGGAAGCTCAGGAGAAGGGCGTGGTTGTGATGGACGATGGGACAGTGAAGCACTCTATCGGGCGCTTAGAGATAGACATCCGGCCTATGACGGACGAGGAGTTGAACAGACAATTCCCGACGGCGACCAGGAAAGGAGTGAACCCATATACTTACGGATACTGGCGCCCTTCCGGAGAGGAGTGGACCCCGAGCAGGTTTACGGTGTTTAGGCTTAAGGTGAAAAACTACGAATTTCCGAAGATAGAAGTGGACCCTCTTAAAGCGGAGATCGTGGCTTCCAACGGCCGAAGGTATAGACCCTTTAGTATATTGGAGTTAGAGAATTATTTCTACCGTTACGCCATCGGATATGCGGGTAACAAATATGGAGAGTTCAGGGAGAGGATGGATATATTGAACAGTACGCTTTACGAGAAGGTCCCTATATTCAGCGGGCAGGAGCGGGAGGGGTATATCGTATTTCCTCCCCTCCATCCCGATGTTAGGGACTTCACTGTATACTTGAGGGAAGTTGTGCTCCGATTCGACTACCGGAACGAACCCTTAGAGACCGTGGACCTGAGCTTCCACTTCCAGAGGGAGGTCTATAAGGCCCGCGAGCCGAGGATCGCAGGGAGGGTCAAATGAGGGGCCTTCCGTGCATGATATTGGCAGTCGGGTGCATAGGGGCCCTTACGGTGGGAAGCGCCCAGGGGGAGTTGAAGACCTGGCGCATCGGCAAGGGGGGGGAGGATTGGAGCGCGAAGGTGGAGAGTATGTCGGGGATAGATTTCGAAAGCAGCCCCGGCTCGATCCAGCCAAGGGAGCTCAAGCCGGGCGAGAATTTGGCATTGCGGCTGAAGTGGAAGGACGGAAGGCCAAAGGATTTTACAGTAAGGGGGGAGCCACGGGTCTGGCATAACCTTCCGCTTGAGACTTCATATCTCCTCCGGCTGGTGGACGGGGACCCCACGACCTCCACTGAGGACAGGTTCAAGGAACCCATGGCCAGTTACACCGGTGTATCGTTTTACTTCGACTTCGGGGAGCCCTTAGCCATAAGCAGGATCAGGTTCTATCCCAGACAGGAGGGGAAGGACCAAAGGGGGTATTATTACAAGGATTATTTCATGAAGGGGTTTGAGATCTTCGTCAGCGACGGTTACAGTTTCACTTCAGGGGGACAACCTGAATTTACCCTTTTGGAAAGCCGGCGCAGGAATAAGGATACAACCGTGGTCATCTACTTCTCTCCCCGGCCGGTTCGGTTCGTAAGGATCCGGGCAAGTGTTCCGGACAGGTTTGAGATCGCGGAGGTGGAGTTCTACGGGGCGGGGTTCAGCACTGAGGCAGAATACCTTTCCGAGGTGATAGACCTCGGAGAGAAGGCCAACCTCGGGAAGATAGCTTGGGAGGTCTCGAAGTGGAGGAGGGTGGACGAGGAGTTGATCGAAGCCCCAGATGCCGATGTCTCAATTAAGGTCGAAGGGAGAAACGGCATAGACCCGACTCCCAAGATGTATTTTGCCAAGGGCGATACGGTAGAGGTGACGGAGGAGGAGTATAACTCGCTCAAGCCCGAGGAGAGGGGCTCTATCAAGGAGGACCGGGAGAATTGGAGTCCTTGGTTCCCATTAACTTCCGGAGAAGCCTTTCCTTCCTTCGGCCCACGCCGATATTTCCAGTTCCGTATACGCCTTCACGGGACCAGAACTGAGATGCTCAGGGTCGAGTCTCTTTCCCTCGAATACTCGGTCCCCCTACTAGCGGAGAAGATCGTGGGGGAAGTCGCCCTTTTCGACAAACCCGCGGAGAGTGTTACCGAGGTCGAGCCAGGAAAAGATGAGGTATTCACTTACGACGTGAGAGCGGATTTCACCTCGGCTTCCCAGAAGGGCTTCGATTGCCTTAAGATCGAGGTCCCCACCAAGCCCTCATTTGAGGGCTTCGAGATAGGGGGCTCTCCGGTCGAGCCGGATAGTGTATATGTAAACCCGGAACCTCCTTATTACCTTGAGGTCTTCTTCCCATCCCGTCGTATTACTATAGCCGATAACCTCCCGATTCGTGTGACCCTTAGGGCGTCCGTTCTGATGTACGGGGAGGAGTTCAGGGGATATGCCCTGGACACACAGTCCGAGGAGCTCCCCCAGCTTATAGAGCCCGGGGATGCCAATCCTAAGGTTGGGACGAATTCCCTGAGGGTATTCCTGCTCAAGGAGGTGGCCGGGAGGGTGCTTTCTAATTTCGACATTTCACCTATGGTTACGCCGAACGGCGACGAAGTAAACGACAAGGCCATTATCTCGTATGCTATAACCCAGTTGGACCCTACGTTCGGTAGGGCGGAGGTAAAGCTCGGGATTTACGACTTAACCGGGAGGTTGGTGCGGGAGTTCTCCAAGAAGCCCCTGGGGAACGGGATCTACCAGGAAAGATGGGATGGCAAGGACGAAGGTGGGAAGCTCGTGAACCCTGGGCTTTACCTCTGCACGATATCCGTGAAGACCGACAGACAGACCTTCAGGAGAACGAAGTCGGTGGTCGTTGTTTATTAAATGTCCGAGGCCCGAAGTCCAAGGTTTTATCAACAACGCTATCTGGGACACAGGGAGAAATACAAAAGGTAAGGAGCGGGACGATGAGGATTTGGCTTCTATGGGTCCTCGGCTTATCGAGCCTTGGGCTGGCCAGGGATGCTACAGCCGAGGTGAAGAGATTGGTCATAGGGGGGGAACATCCTTGGAGCGGGAAGATTACGGCGTTCGACCTGGTGTTCGGCACTTCTTTGCAGTTGAGGGAGTACAAACCATACCAGAACATCCTTTTGATGTTGGACAAGAAAGATGAGAAAGGCGCAATATGGTTTCCGTATTATATGGGCGAAGATGTGAGAGTGGATTACGATTATGTCCACGGGGAAGATCCTGTGCTTTTCACATGGTCTCCTGGAGGGGTGCGCAGTGAATTCTTCGATGGGTATGATACCACCGGAACCGATCAAACCAGTCCCGAGAGGACTTATCAATGGCGTTCGGTCATATTTGGTACTGGGGTCCCTGTAAGGGTTAGCCGGTTTGTCTTCTATCCGGTGCGGAAGATGGAGGATACTCCCACTGTTCCAGAGGGATACTATCATAGTGGAAGCCCTTATTGGGAGACCTATATGAGGGGATATCAGGTGTCCGCATCTTTATATGAAGAACCAAAGCGGAGATGGCCGGGGAGTCAACCTTTAGAGGTTATCTTGAAGGAGGAACCGGCTAACCATGAAAATCTCGTGACCATCGCATTTCCCCTACAGACCTTACGTTTCTTTAAGTTGACTAATACAGTTACGGTCGGCTACACCATTGGGGAAATAGAGCTATACGGGGAGGGGTTCGCACCTGAGGCCTGGTATACTTCGGAGATCA
This sequence comes from Candidatus Latescibacterota bacterium, assembly GCA_012962735.1. Classification (GTDB taxonomy): domain Bacteria; phylum Latescibacterota; class 4484-107; order B68-G9; family B68-G9; genus B68-G9. The sequence continues at coordinate 6,383 of DTXA01000329.1, read as the reverse complement.
TAGACTTGAAGGAACCCGTGAACTTCGGGAGGATTTTCTGGGACTTTAAGAAGTTCCGCTGGAGGAGGGAATGGAGGTGGAAGGAGCCGGAGGAGCCAGGGAGGTTCAAGGAGCTCGAGCTGAAGAGAAAGGTCATCCCAGAGCTATGGGAGGAAGTGCCTATAGACCCCGAACCGATCATCTGGGAGGACGCCCCTGTCTCCATCAGCGTGGAGGTGCGGGCCGGTAATGACGATAGCCCTTTGATATACTATAAAATAGACGATATGGGAAACGAGAAGGGGGAGGTGGTCACGAAGAAGGAGTACTTCAAATTGAGGAAGAGGAGGTGGGAGTTCACCAAGGAGTATCCCCCCCATCCTGGGATGAGAGGATTGATAGAATACGACGACGAGAACTGGAGCCCCTGGATGCCCGTTCCGACCTCTGGGATGGAGGCCGCGGTTCCGGATGTCCGTCGATATGTCCAATTCAGGGTGAAAGTGTATAGCGATGACCCCTGGGCTTTCGGAAGGCTGGATTCGCTCTGGATAGAGTATTCGGTACCCCTTGCAAGGGAAGTGGCCGGAGAGGTTTGTATCCAAGGAGAGCCGGAACCGGAAGGTGGAACTGCGAGGGTGGAGGCAGGGGAAGATACCACGTTTGTTTATGCTCTTAGGGCTTCCTTCGACTCGCCAAAACAGGTAGGCTTCGATGCCCTCCGGATCATAACTCCGACGAAGCCTAAATTCCAAGGGCTTTGGATGGGAAAGCCCTTGAGGAGAGCTGAGCCCTATTCTGTGGTGGAGGAGGATAGATACCTCGAAGTGTATCTCCCCAGGAAGGTGACCAGGAACGACGACCCTGTTCAGGTGGCGTTCAGGACGGCCGTTCTGGCGTACGGGACTCGATTTTTGGGGGAGGTGTGGGATAGTAAGAGGGAGGATTTGCTTCCCCAGAACGTGGTCCCTGGAGATGCGGTCGACGAGATAAAGACGAATCAGCTTCAGGTCTTCGTGACGGAGGCATCGCTCAAGGTCCTGACCGGGGTGACTGTCAAACCTGAGGTGATCACTCCGAACGGGGATGGCTCGAACGAGCATACTACGATCACCTACACCCTCTCGCTCGTCGTCGGTGGCGCCGAGGTGGAGGTCGGGGTCTACGATGTAACGGGGGCGAAGGTGAAGGTATTGGAGGAGGGGGTGATGGGGAGCGTCTACAGGCGAGAGGTGGAATGGGACGGTAGGGATGAGGAAGGGGAGCTCGTACGGCCCGGCGTTTATCTCTGCAGGGTTCGGGTGAGGACGGATACGGGAGAGACCATCGAGATAGAGCCTGTTACGGTGGTGTATTAGGCTGTCTAAGGTCCGAAGTCCAAGGTCAAGGAGATGACTATGGGATATGGGCTTCTGATGGCTATGGTCTTGGCCCTAAGTCCTGAAAGGGCTATGGGGGTCCTACGTTATATCAAGGTCGATACCACTTGGGCTATGCCGAAGGGAGTGATAAGGTTCGAGAGGGATGGGTCTGTGGGACTGGTGAAGTTCCGCAAGGGTATCAATATAGCCTTAGATGCGAAGAAGTTCGATGGAGAGGTTAAGGCGTGGTCGAACCGGAGGGATGCCGAGAATATTATGGACGGTCGTTTGGATACATGGTGGAGTCCCGCCCAGAGAGATCCTACAGATAAATGGAAGATTGAGATAAACTTGGGTAAGGCCATAGCTGTCAAGAAGGTACGGCTTATATTCGCGGATACGCTCGAGTTTAAGCCCTTTGAGAGGTTCAGCGTTTACATATCCAACGGCACATCCCCTGCGGACAGATTCCTACCCTCGTATAGACTCCTCGGTAAGGAGACCCTCCCTAACAGGAAGAAGGTGGTGGAGTACAATGTGACGTGGCAGGAGGTTCAGGAGACCACCGAGACCGGCGAGCCTCTGATTAAGGGGTTGGATTTCGACCTGGTCCAGTTCGTCCGGGTGATCATAGACGTCCCGAACGAGGTCGGGACCCCCGCACTGGCCGAGCTCGAAATTGAGGCTGTGGGGGATAACGTTGGCTTTATGACCGAGGAGAACGGGGGGAATATAAGGGCATACGATAAGCCATTATGGGGATCTTATGTCTACGATGGAATGGCTGGGACCTGCTGGGAATTCACCCCTGTGGCCGATACCGAGTGGGATAGGGGACCCACTGAGACCGCAAAAGCGGCATGCTTCGAGTGGGACCTTGGAGCTACATTCTGGGTGGACCAGATATACTTAGATTTCGGAAGGCCTGGCTACTATGCCGAGCGGATAATTAGAGGGAACAGGGGCACCCCGTACGGATACATCCTTATGACCTCCGACGGGTCCCCGAGGCCCGGGGGGCCCGTCGACTGGCCGCCCGGTGGGAAGTATGCATACCAGCTCGTAGCCGACGTGGAGAACAGGGAGATGCCCTATCAGTTCCACTTCAACCACGAGTTCGAACCGAGGAAGGTGCGCCACATATTCTTCCGTATGGCCCACGGGTTTATGTATTGGGGCAGGGGTTCGGTTTATCTCTTCGAGATGCAATTATTCGGCGAAGGATATCCGGCCGAGGTCGTCCTAACTTCTCAGCCTATAGACCTTGCTAAGCTCGCCGGTGGCCGTAGGGAGGATAAGCTCGTGTCCTCGCTCAGGTGGGATGCAGAGCAACCTCTGTTTCCCTCTACGAGGGTGGAGGTCAGAACCAGAAGCGGCAACACCTTGGATACCCTGAAGGTATATTACAAAAAGCTGCCCGGGGGCAAGCTGGTGGAGACTACGGAGGAGAAGTATTACAAGTTGCCGGGACCTATGAAGGGTCCGATAAAGATAAAGGGTTTCAGACCGGGTGAGGGATGGAGCGGGTGGAGCCAGGCATATCCTCAGTATGGACCTTTTCTATCGCCTTCACCACGCAGGTTCGCTCAATTTCAGGTGAAGCTCATAACCGACCAGCCTGAGGCTGCCCCTACCTTCAAAGGGATTTACCTGGAGCTTATGGACCCTCTCGTAAAGCACGCTACGGGCGCTGTGTATCCCAGGGAGGTCGAGGAGGCGGACAGGGCCTTAAGTTACACCTATACGATATGGCCTGAGGCAGGTCTTGGGGACAGGGGGTTCAATCGGGTCCTCATAAGGGCGCCTGTTGTAGCAGATACGGTAGGTTTGCAGATAAAAGGAAAGGAGGAGGCCTCGGATTCCGTGTGGTTCGGGACGGATTCGCTTCTGGTGCTATTGCCCAAGGTGGTCAAAGTGGATTCCGTTACGGTTAGGTTTAAGGCGAAGGTATCGCAGAACGGGATTATCTTCGACGCATTTTTGGGTATTTCCACCAAGCCGGGGGTGTGGCAGAAGGTGGATCCATATGAGCCGGGGGCTACGGCTGTCTTCCTGCCGAGCTTGGCCGAGAAGAAGGACCTGATCTGGAACCTCCGGGTAACCCGGATTTTCACTCCGAACGGCGATGGAATGAACGATAAGGCCGAGATAACCTTCAGCCTTCTGAAAGTCGTCGGTAAGGAGCCGGAGGTCGGCATATACGATCTAAACGGCCATCTGGTCCGAGAGCTCAGCAAAGAGGGGGAATGGGGGTACATCTGGGACGGGCGGGATAGGTCGGGGGAACTTGTTCCTCCGGGGGTTTACCTCTGTCGGGTCCGGGTGAAATCCGATGCCGGTGACTGCACTGTGCATCGGACGGTCGGGGTGGTGTATTAAGAGTCCAGACATGGAGGTGAAGCGATGAGGAAAGGTATCACGGTAATTGGCGGGCTGGCGATGGCTCTTTGTCTGATGAACAGTGTTGAGGCCCAGGTCGAGACGAGCTTTTATCCCCTTACCCCAAGCGGTGTACATGTCCTCGTCGATGCCCTGGCGCCGAATCTGAAGAAGTGGTACGTCCCTCAGGAGCTTTACTACGAGTATGGGTGGAAGGGATGGGAGTACACCAACTATGCCAAGGAGCCATATGCCCGGTATGTGGATATCGCTTTGGAGGGGAGGAGGTGGTACGATATATTCGGGGACTACATCACGAAGGGCTGGGAAATATTCAACTGGACAGAGGAGCAACCGCACAGGCTTGGAAGCCATCTTCGCAAGAGCCCCCAGTTCAGGAATTGGTTCGATAATGTGGTTATCTCCAGAGCGTCCAAGGGGGAGTTCTATACAGCTCTCACCGTCGGCGATGTGATAAGGACTACTTTGACCCCTTTGGTTTTCTCCTCTCCCAGCTTCAACGGCCTCCAGTGGGATTTCATAAGCGATAAATACGCCTTTACGGTTTTGACAACCCGCATAACCGATCCCACCGAAGCCGCATCGTCCGAGACGTTCCCCGGGGTGAATGTTACGAATTACACCAGATTCTTGGGCTTGCGGGGGGTAGCACAAGTGGGCGGTTATGTGAAGGTGGGGGCCCACTACGTGACCGCCCATAACGTCAGGAGCGATTATGACCTGAGGGAGAGCTCCCTGAAAGGGGTCCTGACCGAGGGGCAGAACAGCGGATATATCGAAAAGATAGTGATCCGCCTTTCGGACGACTCCCCAGAGGACGGCGTAGGAGGGGCGGCCCTTTATGGAGCCAAGATCATAATAGACGGAAGAGAAATGCCACAGATAACCCCCTCTATCGAGGGGGGGCGCCTGATAGGGGGGGTGCTCAGGGCGGACGGACCCGAGGTCATCATCCTGACGTACGACATCAAGCGGGCCTATGAGACCTACAACCTTGGGAGGTACCAGAACATAGAGGAGATAGAGTTCGAGCTCGTCTTAGCGAACGACTATAAGGTCGAGGTGACCTCCAACCTCCAGACCAGCTACTCGGGCGAGCCCGTGTTCCTTCCGGTGGCCAGGGCCAGGGGAAACGTGAAGGACGGTTCTAACCAGACCTTCGTACGGTTTATGTATGGGCTTCCTACGGGGATAGATATTATGGGGACAACTTTAGAGATAGATAACCTGGCTGGGCTCAACCTCCGGGCGGAGTACGACCTCAACGGACAGTTTCGGAGGTTCCCCAATCAAGGGCTTATCAGGCATAAGCTCGAACAGGACCTCGCCAAGGCGTTCTACGTGACCGCGTCTTACACCTCCTATCCCTTCTTCCTGTATGGCGAGCTGTTCAATATAGATCCGGAGTATACCACTACGGTTTTTGTGAGCGACGAAAGAGGGGAGATTTACTACGATATGATAAGCGGCTATACCTTCGAACTGGTGGACGATAACGACGACCAAGACAGGTTCCCGGACTGGAACAGGAGAAACGAGAACCAACGGGCTATACTTGCTGGGATAGAGGGATGGGACAGGGAGGTCATCCCGGGGTACGACGAGAACAACGACTTGATATCGGATTTCAACCAAAACCAGAACCTCCAGCCTGACTACGAGGAACCTTTCCTCAGGTACAACGTGGACCCTCCGGAGTACCTTTTCGGGCTGGATATGAACAACAACGGCTGGATAGATCGCTTCGAGAACGATCATCTCCCGGATTATCCTTATAAGAAGGACCATCGTGGATATAACCTGTACCTCGGGATCGAACCCTTCCCGGGGATGCGGGTTATGGCTGGGCATTTGAGGGAACGGCTGCTTTCGAGCGATAGGCGCAGCCGTTCCACATACGGGCTTTTCACCCTCCTGAAGGATTATCCGGCTGTCCGGATACAGGTTATGTATAACCCCAGGAGGGTCAGAGACGACATCTCGGACGACCTCGAGCAGTGGGTGCAGCCCCCCGGCACGAAGGGGCAGATGAAGGATATCCCGGATCCTATGATATGTCAAAACACCTTTGTGCACACCGCATATCTACAGACGGATTACAGGGGGGTCCCGGATCTGAACGTCACTGCTAAGCTCAAGTACGAGTATTATCACCAATATACAGATATGCCGGACCAGAAGTTCTTTGGGGCTATCGTCAAGGGAGATTATCCGATACGGGTTTCTAAGCGGTTGGTCCTGTGGCCCAAATGGAAGACGATGTACCGCAGGTTTGTCCCCTCCAATCCCTCTGTCGGGCCGGAGGCCAAAGAGATGTCGAACATCGGTTTCCTCATAGGGAAATATGGTCTGTTGGAGGGGACATGGCTGCAGGTGGGGGCTGAGTACACGATATACAACAATTTCCTCGATAAGGGGAAGAATTACAGAGGGTTGGTGTTAGCCATGCAGTTTTCGAACACCGCCGATTACCTGGGCTATCGACTCACGGGCAACTTCGGATTTAGGTGGGAGCGGAGGGCGTACGAATACGGGACCGAGATTGGCACCACTTTCTTCGTAACAATATATGCCGGTGCAGGAAAGTGAGGTGATATAAGATGAGGTGGTCCTTAGTCTTGGTGCTGGTTGCCCTCCTCTTGG
>DTXA01000328.1 GCA_012962735.1 Candidatus Latescibacterota bacterium | reverse complement strand
GGAAGCTGGCCCGATGCTACCCTAAGTGGTTCCTACGTGGTCACATTAGGGGATACCACCCTCAGGGAAATACTGGCGTGGGCCTTCCTTAAGGACCCCGCTGGAAACCTCGGTGGAACCGTCACGGCCACAACCTGGGATACCCTGTGGACGGGGCCTTACACTGTCCTTATGGACGGCGAACCGCCTGAGGTCAGCGGTCGTGTGTACGCTGATGCTATAGTGGATTCTGCCAGGTTCAGGGACTACTGGATCACTAACGAAGAGATGATATGGTTCGAGAAGGTGACCGAGCTGGGGATCGAAAATCTGGACAAGGACTACGATGTAATAATCCGTGCGACCCCTTCGGATACCACCTATCTCGGCCATACCGTAACCGGGGCTACTACTGTAGATACTACTATATCCGATCTCACCGAAACGGATATGGTGGAGGTCAACTTCTCCGGCCTTAGCCTTAGGGACAGCGTGGCGTACAACATAGCCTACATGTTGAGGGACTGGGCCGGGAACGAGAGCGCTTGGGACAGTCTGGCGAACGTGCGGTACGATGTGAGCAAGCCCCTGCTCTCCGTGTTCCCGAGGAGGGAGGATACGTCGGCAGGCCCCATCAACTACGGCCATGTTGACACGCTTAACGATACTAACAACGACGTAATCATAAGCTGGTCAGAGCCGTGCGATACGGTGTATATCCAGTACAGGGCTGCCGAGGACGGCGAGAAGGTCGCCAAGGATAGCTTAATCTACGAGTACGGTTTCAGCCTGAGTACTGCCAAGGATAAGTACGGCACGACATTTGAGAGGTCAGTAGGCGCGTTCCCTGAGGACAGCCTTAAGTACGAATTAATAGTGTACGCCAGGGACCTGGCGGGCAACGATACCACGTGGGTGGATACCTTCTACTATAAGGAGGTCTATGTTCCGCCGGCCTTGGCGATGTTTAAGGTGGACCTCTCGGCCGATACTGTCCACGCGGGTGAAGGGATAACGGTGACGGTGACCGCTAAGGACACCGTAGGTGGGGTCGAGCGGTTGGTGCCCACCTTTAAGGATACCGTTACTGTGACCCTATCCGGGGCAGGCACTGGTATAACATGGAGCGGTGATGCTACGGTGGACCCTGCTGCCCCGCTGGTAGCCTATATCTATCCTGATAAGTGGACCGCAGGTGTGGCTGAGTTCACAGTTGTGGACACGGTGATAGATGTCCCGGCCGCGCCTGAGGTCGTGTCCATGACCGTGGCCAGAGGAACTGTGACCGGGACTGATACGTTGACCTGGATACCGGCCGCGTGCGCTAAGTACATAGTGGATGCTCCGGATACGGTGTACACGGACTCCTCGTTCGTGGTCACCGTGCGGCCTGCCGACAAGTACGGGAACGATATGTTGCCGGATTCCATAGATGTATGGGTTGAACTGAGCGCAAACAAGGCCGGCACACAGTTCCCGCTCGGCAGGCAGCATCTGGTCGAGGTACCAGGGGAATTCCCGGTTATAGCCCCCTCCATCGCCACGGACAACCTCATGATCTACGCCACGACGGCTGCTCCGTCAGCGAAGTGGACTGCTATAACCGGTGTGAAGAAGATAGTTGTGCTCACGGCTCCTGTTGTCCCGCCCGTGGCCGAGCTTGACGCTCCGGATTCGGTCTGGGTCGAGCCCTTGGGTGGCCAGGGGACCTTCGTGAGGGTGAGCTGGATACTCTCCCGCGACAACCCTGGCCTCGGCGGGAACGACATGGCCGTGGAGTACGCCGTAGCGGCCTACGACCTCGGCGGGAACCTCAAGTACCAGGCGGTCGTTCCGGCCCTCTACTTCCCCGCCAACGTGCCTCCTACGAACATAGGCACGGTGGTGTTCTACACCTGGGAGGACACCGACTCCCTCAGGTACTACGTATGGGCACAGAACAGGGGCATCCCGTTGGCTTCCGCGGCGTACTCGGTGCCGAAGAAGGCCTATAGGAAGCTGGCTGACGGTTCTGTGCTCGTGATACCTGAGAAGGTGGCCGGAGCGGCTAAGTCCACACCGGTGTTGAGGTCCGCGGCCGCGGTATCTGAGCCAGTGGCGGCCTACGATGGTGTGCCTCCGGCTCCTGTCGCCTGGGTGAAGGCTGTGGACACCCCGGCCGACGAGGGCGGGAAGATAACTGTGAGCTGGACCGCTTCGCCCGACGACAAGATGTTCGAGGTCTGGGGTTATCCTGTACGGGGTATTACGGGGTACAGGATATACAGGAAGGCCTTGGGCGAGGAGGAGTTCCAGCTTGCAGGGACGGCTCCTGCCGGGGCTACCACCTTCGTGGACGAGGTAGGCGTGAACAACCGGACCTACATCTATAAGGTCTTCGCGGCCGACGCGTCCAACGAGGTGGAGTCCGAGGTCGAGGAGCGCGCGTTCGCGGCTGCCAACGTGGGCGTGCCCGTGGGCGACTTCACCTCGGACGGCAGGGTGGACTTCGACGACTTCTTCGCCTTCATAGGTGCCTTCGGCACCACCTCCGGGCAGGTCGAGTTCGATGCCCTGTTCGACCTGACCTCGGACGGCAGGGTGGACTTCGACGACTTCTTCGCCTTCGTGGGCCACTTCGGCGAGACAGGCGTCGCCAAGCAGGTCCCGGTCGTCCTCGGCGTCAACACTGCCGCCAGGTTGCTCGCCCAGGTTAAGGAGGACCGCTCCGACCTGGTGATAGATGCGGCGGTCGAGGGCGTGAGCGAGGCGAAGGGTTGCGGGTTCGTGCTCAAGTACGATCCGAGGGCGTACGAGTTCGTCAGGGCAGAGGCCTCGACCGAGCTGCCCATGCTGGTGAAGGACGAGGGTGGTGAGCTGGCCTTCGCATATGCGGTCGGCAGGCCCACGAGCGAGGCCCTGAAGGTCAGGTTCTACTTCAGGCCTAAGGACGAGCTCGGAGGGGCCATACATGTCCTCAGGGCCATCGTGGCCGATCCGTTCAACAGGCTCAACCCTGTCGAGGTCCTGCGCCAGACCCTCGTGGCGCCGAAGGCCTTCGCTCTGGGCCAGAACCGTCCTAACCCGTTCAACCCCACCACGGTGATAGAGTACGTGCTTCCGGAGTCCGCTCCCGTGAAGCTTGAGGTCTACAACCTGCTCGGTCAGGTCGTGAGGACCTTGGTGGACGGGGAGCAGGTGGCCGGAAGGTACAGCGTGGTGTGGGACGGCAGGGACGACCTCGGCCGCGAGGTTGCGACCGGCATCTACTTCTACAGGCTCTCGGCCGGGAAGTTCCACGCGGTCCGCAGGATGGCGCTGGTCCGGTAGCGGTGGAGGGTTTGGGGGATGGGGTGCAAGGCCCCATCCCCCTTTTTTCAGGGAGGGATGGCTATGAGGACGTTGATAGCTTTCGTTGCGGTTTTAACCATGGTCGCTGTAGCGTCTGCGGGGGACAACGAGGGCGCTACAGTGAACATGATGCCTGTGGAGACCACGTTCCTGCATCCGGGCGACGTGGTAGAGGTTGAGATCTACGGGTCCGGCCTGGTGAACGCTAAGGGGTTCTCGGTGGTTCTGGAGTACGATACCGACCGCTTAGAATATGTGGACGGCAGCTTCGACTACAGTGGAGGGCTCTTCGACGGGGCGATCTCCCCGGGCGCGGCCCTTATCGGGAACACGGTTGAGGTAGGAGCCGCGTTCGTCACAGGAGGTGCCTCCGGCGACGGACTTCTGGGGAAGCTTCGGTTCAAGGTCGCGGACGGGGCAACATCGGGCGACGTATTGGTGAAGGCCACATTGGCAAAGTTTATGAACCAGGATGGGACCAAGGACGAGGTCGTGCCCTTCGCCCGGACTTTGGTGAAGGTCAGGTTGGTGGCCATGGAGTCCGCCACATGGGGGGAAATAAAAGTGATGGTCAGGTAGGGACAGGCATAGATCAGAGCTTAAAGCCCGTCGGATTTCCGACGGGCTTTTCTTCAGGGCTTCACATCAGAAATCGTAGGAATAGTACACTGCTATGCCCCTTTCCCTTGCGTAGTCCTCAGCGTCTGGCTCGGATATCATATAGGTCACGAGGACCGGGAACATCTCTTCGAACACCCCCTCGAACCTCTTGAGTTTCCTATTTATGAATTCCCTCACGCCCCTCTTAGAAAGTTGGCTCTTCCCCTCCCCTATTATTACAAGCTTCCTCCCATCCCTGACGGCGCTACCGAAGATATTTACCTCGACCTTATTCCCCTCTCTGTCGGCAAGATAACACCTTCTAAGCCTCCCCTCCACCTTTATCCCGTAGTCCCTC
>DTXA01000327.1 GCA_012962735.1 Candidatus Latescibacterota bacterium | reverse complement strand
TTCCTCGTCGTGCGCCTGCTCAGGTGCTCCATCCCGGCCTCGTTGTCCACAACGATGTGTCTGTAGTTCTTAGAGAGCCTGTCTAAGAACCCCCTTAAAAGGTGGTTCACGTAACAGTAACACCCAGGCCCCTCCGGCCTCCCCATGGTCAGAAGGTCGACCCCCTCCCCCTCGGTCAGGGTCTCCTGGATGCGCAGCTCCAGGTACCTATCCTTCGTCATCCCGGGGGGGAGCTCCTCCTCCAAAACCTCCTCCCTTATGTCCCCGATCGTCTCCCCAACCTCCATCCCCAACTGTTCGCCCAGGTTGCTGTTGGGGTCCGCATCCACGGCTAACACCGGCCCGTCCATCCGCATCAGCTTCCTCACCAAAAGGGCCGCTATGGTGGTCTTTCCAGTCCCCCCCTTGCCCGAGACCGCTACTATCATTTATCTCCCCCAAAAAGTATCTGAGTTACTTTCTCCTGTCCAACGCCGCTACGGCCGAAGGGAACTTCTCTAAGTTGGTATGGGGCAGGAAAAGGGCGGAGAAGAACTCGTCCATAAACCTGGGGTCTGTGGAAAGTTCGAAGTACGTCATCTTCCCCGCTATCTCCTCCACCTCCCTCAACGCCTCCTCAGAAAGCAGGCACATCTCCGCCCCGGTCACGGAGCCGTTGCCTATGAACCTGAACTTCCCTGGGGGAAGGTCTGGCAGAAGGCCTATAAGCACGGCGTTCTGCACATCTAAGTAGTTCCCGAATCCCCCTGATATGTAGACCATGTCGAGGTCCTCGAAGGAAAATCCCAAGTGGGACATCAGCGTGTTCGCAGCAGCGTATATCGCCCCCTTCGACCTTATGAACGTCGCAAGGTCGGCCTCGGTTATAACTATGTCCCTTCTGGTCCCGGTCTCCTCGGCCGGGACCAGCACCACCTCGTACCCGTCCTCCCCCTCCCTTACGTTCCACCTCCCGTCCCCCTCGAGCCTCCCCGAGCGGTCTATGACACCTGCCTTCAACATCTCCGCCACAGCGTCTATGAGCCCCGACCCGCATATCCCCCTCGGCCTTCCCCTCCCTATCACCTTCCATATCGCCCTCCCATCCTCCGTGATCACCATCTTCTCTATGGCGCCCTCAGTGGCCCTCATCCCACACCTTATGCCACCCCCCTCGAAGGCCGGCCCGGCCGAGGCCGAACAACATATCAGCCATTCCCTGTTCCCCAGCACCACCTCCCCGTTCGTCCCCATGTCTATGTAGAGAGAAAGCTCCTCCTTCCTGTGCATCCCGGAGGCAAGTATCCCGGCCGTTATGTCTCCTCCTACGTAACTTCCCACCCCGGGCACACACCCCAAAAGCCCCCTACCGTTGATCGCCACCCCCACCTCGGCGGCTCTTATCACCGGCACGGAATTGGCAGTGGGGATGTATGGCTCCCTCCTTATGTTGGAGGGGTCCATCTCTAAGAGGAAGTGTATCATAGTGGTATTTCCTGCACACATCACATATGTCACATCGTGGAGGTGTACGTCCGCCTCCTCCACGAGCGCCCCTAT
>DTXA01000326.1 GCA_012962735.1 Candidatus Latescibacterota bacterium | reverse complement strand
CAACGTCCAGATCCCTCGCCCTATCACGCCGGATCCGGCTTCCCCGGTGCTCACCGTCGTCCCCTCTCACCTTCTGCCGATAACCCTCTTTATCCCTTCCACCAGCTCCTCCATATCGGAGTTCGTAAAGCGGGGGCAGAGAGGAAGGGTAACTATCTTGGACGCCGTCTCCTCCGACACAGGGCACTCCCCCTCGCCATGTCCCATGGCTTTGTAGGCAGGGAGACAGTTCACGGTCGGATGATATTGAGTTATGGCCTTTATCCCCTCCTTTTCCCAGAGGGCTTCGATGAACTTATCCTTGGTCATGCCGATGGTTTTTTCGTCAGCCAGGGTATTGTAGAGGTGATAAACGTGCTTCACATCGGGGATTTCGTAAGGAATGGTCATACCTTCGACGTCCTTTAAAAGTTCGTTGAGGTAATAGGCGAGCCTGCGACGGACTTCGTTGTGCCGATCTAAGCGTTCAAGCTGAACCAGGCCCACTGCCCCTTGCACATCGGTCATTCGGCTGTTTATGCCGGGATATTCCCCTCCTCCGTGGGAGCGGAGCTTCCTCATCTTCTCGGCTGCCTCGTCGTCGTTCGTGACCACCATGCCACCTTCGCCCAATGTGGACATATTCTTGCACTGTTGAAAGCTATATATTACGAACTCCCCCATCTCGCCCAGTTTCTTTCCGTGGTATTCGGCTCCCGGCGCATGGGCTGCGTCCTGGATCACGATAAGGCCGTGCTTTTTGGCGACCTCTAAGATGGGATCCATATCGCAGGGTTGGCCGCACATGTGGACCGCTATTATAGCTTTAGTTTTTGGGGTGATCTTCTCCTCCAGCTTCTCGGGGTCCAAGTTGAAGGTGCGGGGGTCGCTCTCGGCGAACACGATCTTCGCTCCCTCCCGCACGAAGATGTTTGCTGAGGCATGGAAGGTGATGGCGGGGACGATGATCTCCTCCCCGGGTTTGATGTCCAGCACGATGGCCACAAGGTGAGCTGCTCCCACCCAGGAGTTCGCGGCTATGGCGTGCTTTGCCCCTTCGTGGGCTGCGAACTTCTCCTCGAACTCCCTGACCTTCTCGCCGCAGGTCGGAGCCCAGTCCTCAAGCACCTCCAGCATCGCCCTCGCCTCCTCCACCCCGTAGATGGTGCCGAACTGGTGGGCGAGCTTCCACTTGTTTTCGGACAGGCGCGGAGATAACATATTACCCCCCTTTATTACAGCCATCCGGTGAGTTTAGCCAACAACCTGGAATACTCCACGAAATTCGGCCATGAGATGTCGGGAGGCACCCCGTGGTCACACCCTGGAATATATCCACCGTCCTCCAAAAGCGGAGGCACAACCCTCATCACCTCTTCCTCCATCACCTTACCACCCTTCGCTATCGTTCGCTTGTCTATTCCACCAATAAACGCTATCTTCCTTCCGTAAAGTCTGCGATACTCCACTATGTCGTTGCCCGCTGCAACTTCTACAGGAGTGCAACAGTTTATCCCAACCTCTGTCCAAAGCGGTATCAACTCCCCTATATAACCGTCGGAATCCAAACATACCACGGGACAGCCACTCTCCTTTATGGCTGGAACCCACCTTCTATACGCAGGAAACAGAAACTTCCTCACCATATCAGGGGAAATCATGCTGTGGCTCTTATACGCCATGTCCTCCGATATCATCACATAGTCCAACCTCACACGATCCAATATCGGCTCTAAGGTCCTATACACAAACTCCGTCCAAAACTCCACCATCTCCAAAACGAAATCCGGATCGTCAACCATCATCATGCAAAGCCCCTCAAATCCCAACCACTCCCTCAACTGCCAAAAAGGTCCGTTGAACCCGATCCCCACTACATAATCCCTGTCCTTTAGTATCCTGCACCTTTCCTCAAAGTCCTCCGGAAACCTAACCGGAGACCTGGGGTCATACCTCTTCTTCATCTCCTCCCAGTCCTCCCGGCTCTCAACGGGAAACTTGTGCCACTTCCGGGTCACGAAGTCCTTCGCAGAACGCAGGTAGCTGAGGTCGTACCGGTCCGATATCTCTACGATCGCCCCGGACCAGTCCTGCACTAGGTAATGGCCGTCTTTGTGTTCTAAAACCTTCTCCTCAAACTCCGGTATCATCCTGAAGGAAACCCCAAGGCTCACACGAGGAGTCTCGATGGGCTCCGGATTTATCCCTAAAATCTCCAAAAGCACCTCGTAGTAATCCCTGCCCTCGGGAAGCCCCTGTCTGTGCCAAACCTCCAGCGTGGACTCCCTCGGCCCTCCGGGCCGCAACGGTACCTTATCCGGCTTCCCAAACGTCAATGCCTCCCTGTAGCGCTCCCTCGAAGTCATCAAACCTCCCTTCGACCTATCGAACGCCCACCACCTCAACCCTTCCCGTCTTCGCCGACCGATACGCCGCCTCCATGATGAGATTGGTCTTCAGTCCCTCCTCGCCGGGGCAGATCAGAGGTTCCCCTTCCTTCACAGCCCGGACGAAGT
>DTXA01000325.1 GCA_012962735.1 Candidatus Latescibacterota bacterium | reverse complement strand
GGGCGGTTAGCAGCCCGATGCGGGTGGTGGCGCCCACCAGGGTGAAGGGCTTGAGAGGGAGGCGGACCGAGCGGGCGCTCGGACCGGTGTCTATGAGGATATCTATGACGTAGTCCTCCATGGCGGAGTAGAGGTATTCCTCGACGGTCCTGTTCATACGGTGGACCTCATCTATGAAGATTACATCCCGCTCCTGGAGGTTGGTGAGCACACCGGCGAGGTCCACGGGCCTCTCCAACACCGGCCCTGAGGTGACCTTGATGTCCGAGCCGAGTTCCCTTGCGATGATGTGGGCCAGGGTGGTCTTCCCCAAGCCGGGGGGGCCATACAGCAGTACATGGTCCAGGGCCTCGCCCCTCCGTTTGGCCGCCTCTATGGCTATGCGAAGCCTTTCCTTCAACTCCTCCTGGCCGGGGAAATCCTCGAAGCGGACCGGCCGGAGCGAGCGCTCGAATTCGACCTCATCGCCTACGGGTTTGGGGCTGGTGATGCGTTCCATAGGCCTACCCGAAGAGTTCCTTCGCCTTGGAGGAGATGTTCTCCCCCAGTTTCACGCACCGCTCAGCGTACAGCCCCTCGGGACTTCGGGAGGAGACCGCCCCGAAGTGGAGGTAGGGGTATCCCTTGGTTATGCCCCCAGAGTATATCAGCATTCCCCGCACCAGCATCCCGGCTATCAAAACCACCTCCGCGAAGTCCGCCCCTCCCCCTCCTGGCCAGTTCTGGGAGACGAAGACCCCTCCGAGCTTTCCGGCTAAGTCCACCTCCACCGTGTCTAAGAACCGCTTCATCTGCCAGCTCGGAGAACCCTCGTAGGTGGGGCACCCCAACAGCAGTGCGTGAGCGCCGGCTAAGTATTCACGGTCTATCTCCTCCACCGGCATAGTCCGTGCCTCCACCCCCTCTATCCTGAGACACCCCTCCCGGACAAGCTCGGCCATCCGCCGGGTGTTACCGGTCTCCGAGTGGTACACTATGGCTATCCGGATCATCTCGCCTCCGCTGTTACACGGCCTGCCAAACCTCACGGACGAGGGAGATGCCCTCCCGTATGGCCTCAACTCCCCCCACTCCCGGGGCCACCGAGATCCAGCCCGAGTACCGGCGGGCCTTTAGAAGGGCCAGCATTCCCTCTATGTCCACCACCCCCTCCCCCAAGGGGACCGGCTCCATCCGGGCGTCCAGGTCGCTCAGCCGCACGTGGACCACCCGGTCCCACGTCTCCCGCAGTACCCTCAGGGGGTCCTCGCCGGAGCGTATAGCCTGGGCGGTGTCCAGACTTACATATACCTTGGGCCTCTCCCAGAGAGCCCTCAGCTCCCCTACGGGGGTCCCCCCGACGCCCTCCACGGCCAGCCGGGCGTACCGGGCCTTGGCATACTGGGACGCTTTGTCGAGTCTCTTGCCGGCTGCTTCCAGGACCTCTCCGGGGATCATACCCCCAGGCCAGGATATCGGGACTCGGACGAGGTCCGCCCGGAAGAGCCTGGCCAGGTCTACCCCACGGCCCACCATCTCCACCTGCCTCCGGCGTTCCCCTTCTTCCGGGCGCAGCAGGTCCACCTCCAACATCACCATAGAAACCCTCAATCCCTTCACCCGGAGGAAGTCGGAGAAGAGCGAGAGTTCGGAGGGCCGGATGGTCTCTAGGTACCGCTGGTAGAGCTCTATGCCGTCCAGCTTCAGCTTGGACGCTGCCTTGATCCAGTCCTCGAAGCCCATACTTCGTTCCTCGAACAGCTCACGAAACAGCCCAAGGGGCAGACAGCTTATGCGCAACCTCGGCTTCCGAGCAAACCAAAGCATCTCTCCCTCCTACGCAGAAGCCACTTGGGCCCACAGGGCCTTCGCCCTTCCCCGTTCGTCCGGCCCCTCCTCGAACCACCCCCTCACGGCCCGCACCAGCTCCCTCAGGGAGCGGACCTTCCGGAACCCCACCGGAAGGGAATCCAAAAAGGCTCCCCCGTACCGGGCCCGGATCGCCCGGCCGTCCAGGAGCACTACCGCACCCCTGTCGCTTCGGTGGCGGATGAGTCTGCCGAAGCCCTGGCGGAACTTGATAACCGCCTCGGGGAGGGAATACTCCCGGAAGGGGTCCCTTCCTTCCCGGAGGAGCTTTTCGCACCGGGCCTCCACGAGTGGTTCGGTGGGGACGGCGAAGGGAAGGCGCACGATCACGAGCACCTCTAAAGCTTCGCCGGGCACGTCCACTCCCTCCCAGAAGCTGTCGGTGCCCAATAGCACCGATCCCACCTCCTCCCTGAACCTCCTGGCCAGGTGGGACCTCGGCCCGTCCAACCCCTGTGCCAGCAGAAGCACCCCTTCCCTCCCGAGGTGGTCCCTGAGGGAACGGTGCACCCCCTGGAGCATACGGTGGGAAGTGAACAAAGCCAGCGTCCCCCGCTTCACCTCAAGCGTAAGTGTCCTAAGGACCTCCTCCACGGCGGCCTCGAACCCTTCCTCCTTAGGGGACGGCAGGAAGGTGGGCACGCACACCAACACCTGTCTTTCGTAGTCGAACGGGGAGCCCACCCGAAGGGTCCGGACCCGCTCGGCCTGGGCGAGGCCGAGCCGTCCCTTTATATACTCGAAGTCTCCTTTCACAGTCAGGGTGGCCGATGTGAGCAGGACCGTGTGCATCTTCCCGTAGAACTCCTCGAGAAACGGGGCCACGTCCAGGGGGACGGCGCACAGCCGAACGTCGGTCCTGTCCTCGCCCGGAGGCAATTCGGCCCAGTACACGAAATCCTCCTGGGATACATCTGTGAGGAATCTCAGGTCCTCCGCCACATCCTCCACAGCCTCCACGGCTCCTTCCAGTTCGGCGGCCCACTCCTCGGCCTCCGGGACCTCCTCCCCTGCCTCCCCAAGCCACTCCCCCAGGGTGCCCAGTCCCTCTGCAAGGGCGTCCAGTCCTCCGAGCAGTCCCTCCAAGGACTCCAGAGCCCCCTCGAAGAAGTTCCGGTCCCGGATGCGCACTTTGGCGCCGTAAGGACTGACGCCTCGGATGCGGCGGGCCACTTCCCCGAAGAAAGTATCCCCAATCTTCCGAACCTTTCGGCAGCGATCGGTCAGGTCCCATATCTTTCCCAGAAACGCCACCCTGCCTGGAACTCCAGAGGCCTCTACCTGAGCTCCTAGGACCGCCAGGATGCCGGACTCGGCATCCCCCATCTCGTATAGCCTGGATAAGGCCGAGCGTAGGCGCCAGGGCGAAAGCTCCCTCCCCAAGTCCTGGGCTGCCACCCTTTCCAGGGTGTGGGCCTCGTCGAACACGATGTTCCTATACTCCCCTAAGACCTTGTGTTCGGCGGCGAGGTCGGAGAAAACCAAGGAGTGGTTGACCACCACTATGTGCGATGCAAGGGCCGTCCTCCTGGCTCGCATGAGGAAGCAGGCGTCGTAGAACGGACATCTGCTGCCCAGGCAGGAGCCGGCCTCAGAGCATACCTTGCCCCAGAGTCCTCCACCTTTGGAAGGGAAACCCGTGTGTTCCTCTATGTCCCCGGTTCCAGTCTCCTCGGCCCAGACGATCAGGTACAGCAAGAGGTTCCTCTCGAACCTGCTTAGGCCAGATATTCCGTCCCGGAAGAGCCGCTCCCAGCGCCTTCTGCACAGATAGTTCCCCCGCCCCTTCACGAGGGCGGCCTGGAAGGTGACATTGAGGGCCTCCCGCAGGAAGGGGAGGTCCTTGAGGAAGAGCTGGTCCTGGAGGTTCTTGGTGTGGGTGGAGACGACGGTGCGGTCCCGGTTGGCCACACCCCATAGGACGGCCGGCACGAGGTAGGCCAGGGACTTGCCCGTCCCGGTGCCGGCTTCGGCCAACAATATCTCCCCTCTGTTGAATGCCCGGCAGGCCGCCCGGGCCATCTCTACCTGCTGGGGACGGTGTTCGTACCCTGGGAGATGCACGGCGCAAAGTCCTCCTTCGTCTAATACTTCGGCCACGGCCTCCTCGGGGATCTCTTCAGGGGGGTCCCGGGGGGAGAGGGGCTCGGGGAACCCACGCTCCAGTCCCCCTATGGGGCGGGAGAGGGTTCCCGTGGCAGCCCGAAGGGCTTCCATAAAGGCTCCTTCTAAGGCAGTGCCTCGGGAGGCGTAGGCCAGGCGCTCGAGCACCTTCGGGTCCTTGTCGGAAAGCTCCCCCAAAAACCCGAGGAACGCCCGGGCTACACCCTCGGCTTCCGACAGGGCTCCGCCGGAGGTATCCACCCCGAAGGCACGAAGCAGGGTTGGAAGCCGGTAGTCCCCAAAATCCCAGCGGACGATCCGGGCCAGCGCCTCTACCTCCCATACCGGACCCCTCCAGGCCTCGATCCGCCCCATCCGGGCCCTCATGGTCTCCATAACCTCCCGGTTATACACCACAACTGGGCCCCCGCCCACGAAGGCCTCCAGGGAGGGCAGCCCGTCCCCTAAAGGGCTTTCAAACCCGTCCCGCACCTCTTTCCCTTCCACCCGCACAGCTCCGATCTTATCCTCTGAGATATGTAGGCTTACGAAAGGCCTCATCCGCGCCCCAAAAAATTCTCCACTTCAAAGCGGCCGTTTTATCCATCCCTGCCTTACCGGCTCCTGGGCCTCCAGATGCATCTCTCCCTCCCTTAGGGAGATCACTATGTACCTGCGCCAGTTCATGTCGTCCCGAGGCAGCGGCAGTGGGTCGCCCGGGCTCCGGAAGAACAGATGGCATCCCCTGCTCTCCCGCCGCATCCGGGCCGCCCTTAAGATCATCTCCCCGACATCTATCATCCCGAGGGTCTCGGCCGCGAACGCCGGCCCCTGGTCGTCCACGGCCACTCCTTCCTCTTTCAACTTCAGGATGAGCTCAATTCCCTCGGCAAGCCCCTCTTCGGTACGCACCACCCCGGCGTACTTAGACATTATCGCCTTAAGTTCCTCCCTGACCTCAGAGGCGGGCCTTCCGTTCCCCTTCAGGGCCTTAAGCTCCTCTAAGGCTGACGTGCCGACCTTTCTGGCCCGTCTTGCGGCCT
This sequence comes from Candidatus Latescibacterota bacterium, assembly GCA_012962735.1. Lineage (GTDB taxonomy): Bacteria > Latescibacterota > 4484-107 > B68-G9 > B68-G9 > B68-G9. Next base: position 7,442 of record DTXA01000325.1, on the reverse strand, counting down.
CCTCCCCGGCTATCCTCCCGAAGATTTGGCCGTCTAAAAGGGAGTTCCCACCCGGACGTTTGGCCCCGTGCTGACCGCCTGCGGCCTCACCCGCGGCGTATAGGCCTGGAAGGGAGGTTCGGGCGTCCGGGCCTATCTTAACCCCGCCCTGGAAGTGCTGTACCGCCGGGGCTATCTCCAACAGGTCCCGTCGGAGGTCCACGCTCCGCTCTCTGAGCCACTCCACGGATTGTGGGTTGATGCGCAGAAGGCGGGCTAAGGGGCTTCCGGCCGGTTCGGGGTCCGAAAGGTCCACACCCTTGGACTTGTACCAATTTACGATCTCGGGGTCCATGCGGGCCCAGTCGAGGGCCTCGGGGTTCCGGGAGTAATCTAAGAAGACCCTCCACCCCCCGTCCAGCTCCCTCTCGGCCGCTATGTCTATGCGACTTGTGGGTTCTTCGTACATGGCCGGCCAGCTCGCCCCCTTGCAGAAGAGCATACCGAGGACTTCCTCGGGGGATAGATCGGAGAGATATCGATACAGGAACTCCTCCCCCTTCTCGTTCACCACCCTGGGGAGTGCCCTCAACAGGCTTCCGGAACAGGCCAGCTTGGTGGCCACAGAGCACAGGCCGATCTGGAGGAACTCCATGTTCACAAGCTCGGCTCCGACCCTGTAGGCTACGGCGTACCCACTTCCTGTCATCTCGGGAGGATATGCGCTCAAGCGGAAGAGCTCCCCACCACCTCCTGTGGCCAGGACCACGGCCCCTGCCCAGAAGACCAGGTTTTCGCCCGTCTCTTCGTCCACCCCTACGGCTCCCACCACCCCGTCCTTTCCCTTGAGCAGTTCTACGACAGCCGTGTGCTCTCTCACCGGGACGCCCAGGCGCCTGACCTCCCCGACCAGGGCCTCTTCTATGTGGTTGGCGGTATATGGACCTGTGTAACAGGCCCTCGCGTATAGAGACCCATCGGTCACGAATTGGTCAGGCAGGCCGTTGGGCCTTCGGACAAAGGGCACGCCCAGGGATTCTAAGTAGTAGAAGGCCTCGGCGGACCTTCTGGCCAGGGTCTCTGCGAGGTCCGCGTCCGAGACCTCACCGCCGCCCATGTATATGTCCTCCGCATGATACTTCCAGGCATCCGGCCCGCCCGGTTCTGTGTGGAGGAGGGTGGCGTGGAAGGCCATGCGGTCGGAGCAGGAGAGTGCCGTAACACCGCTTCTTCCCAGCTCCCCCTTCGTGAGAACCAGAACCTCTCTGGGATCGCCCAGCTCCTTCGCGGCGGCCAGAGCTGCCCTTAAGCCCGCCCCCCCTGCGCCTATCACCAGTACTGAACAGGAGAATTCGACGACCTCCATCGCTTCCCTCACGCTGCCATAAGTCATACCTTTGCTTTATCGTCTACTCAAGCCGTCTCTGGCCCAGCCTTGTGAGCCTCTCGGCTATATCGGCCTCCTCGACAGCCAAAGGCTAAATTTACTACCTGACCAGTCTTGAGGCCTTCCAGTACCTTGGGAACTCCTCCCTGAACCACCCGTCCGACGAACACACTAAGGCGTTGAACCCCCCCCAGGTCCACCTGATCACCCGCTCCCTTCTAGATATCCTGCGGAACTCCTCCCTCCTGTCCTCCTGGGGGAGCCAGACCCTTTCGTTGAGCTTTTCCAACAGGGTCATATACCCGTAGTGGATCCGCCCTTCCATGTAAGAGGGGAGCTTCTCAGGCTCCAGGACCCTCACCCTCGGGCATACCAGGCTCCCCTCCCAGCGCCGGAAGGTCTCTATCCATCCGGCGGGCATCCCCCCCCCGAAGCGTCGCACAGCCTCCTCTATCTCCTCCGGCCCAAGCACCCCGTAAGTCCGGCACACCAGGGGACGGACGGGGTAGATGATGCACCCCGGAAGGGAGTCGTCCCTGAAGGGGCATCTGAGGGGCCATTCCTCATGAAACCTCAGAAGCTCCTCCCGACGACCTTCGGGCAATTGAGTTCTTACGAATTCCAGGATGTTCAAATATTCCACAGCGTACAAGGGGTACATCGTCACCCAACCCCTTTTCCGCTCCTCCTCGGAGAGCTGGCAGCAATGGCCACAATTATCGCAGGCTGTGGCCGGAACCTGGGAGTACAGGAGGTTCAGTTGTTCCCGGAGTATCTGGGAGGGCTCCAGGTCTTGACAAATATCGGTATTAGCCATATCCTTTATGTAAAGTTCTACGCTTCGCCCTTTAGACTTATATATATGCGTTTCCTCAGGGGCATAAGAGGCCCGGCACTTTGGGCGGCCGGCTTAGCCATATGCGCCCTGGTCGCTTTGGACGTAGCCGGATGGGCGCTTTACCGGAGGATAGAGCACCTCTCGGAACGGGACCTGGACGCCCGCCTGAGGGCCCTGGCCCGGTGGGCTGCCCTACTTGTGGGCCCGGAGCAGGCGGAAGCCCTGATCTCCGGCGAAGAGTGGGCTACCGAGGCTGTCGGCCCAACCTTGAAACGGGCAGCCTTAGAGGGTGGGCTGGAGAACATTTACTTCTTCGACCCGAATCTCAGGCTGCAGTATGACATTCAGGGGTACTACCGCCTCAGCGGGGGCTTCTTTCCCGCTTTCGACCTCGGTCCCCTCCTCCAGGCCGGGACCGGTGAGGTGGCCTCAAGCCGGTTGTATAGGGCCGGGGGATATTACCTCAAGAGCGCCTATGCCCCGGTCCGGGACGAAGAGGGCCACGTGGTGGCCGTGATAGGGGTGGAGGGCTCGGCGGAATACTTCCACACCCTTTCCAAGGTCCGGCGGTATTTTCTCTTGTTCAGGCTTTTCGGCATAATTTTGGCCGGAGCTCTTGCACTCTTAGCCTACCACGCCTTGCGCTGGCTTTCCTCGGCCGAGCAGGCCCTGGCCCGAGTCGAGGCTCTAAGCGCTATGGGACGGATAGCCGCTCAGATGGCCCACGAGGTCCGGAACCCTCTAAGCATCATCCGCACGGCCGCAGGCCGGCTGCGTTCTAAGTACGGCGACCGGATAGACCATCGTCTCCCCGAGTTCATCTTGGAGGAGGTAGACCGTATAAGCGAGCTGACAGACCACTACCTTACCCTCTCCCGGGAGGAGAAGATACACCCAGAGTCCTGCGACCTAACGGCCCTGGTCCGGGAGGTGGTGGGGACCTTTTCCGGAGAGGGAGGTCCCCCGGTAGAGGTGGACGTCCCTCCGAAGCCCACGGTGGTGTACGGGGACCCCAATCGCCTCCGTCAGGTGTTTATCAACCTCCTGCGCAACGCCTGGGAGGCCCTCTCGGAAACCCATGACCCTCACATCCGGGTGTCCCTGAAAGGACACCGACGGGGCGTGTACGTTTATGTAGAGGACAATGGTCCGGGGGTCCCCCCCGAACTTCGGGACAGGATATTCGAACCCTTTTTCACCACTAAGAAGAAAGGAAGCGGCCTGGGACTCTATGTGGTCCGGCGCATCGTCCGAGCACACGGCGGTGAAATTCGGCTCCGAAGCCGGCCGGGGAGCACTTCTTTCGTCCTCTTCCTTCCCCGGAAGCCAAATATACGATAACCTCCTTCGGAAGTCAAATCTATATAGCCTTAAAAAGTTCTCCGCTTCGTTCCGATACTTTCTGGGGATCTCAAGCTCTTTAATAGACTTATGTTAGACCGAATAGATCGCAATTTCAAAACGGGCGATATTTATCTGGGCTTTGGAACATCTTCGGGGTATAAGGCTCCCGAGCGGAGAAAAAACTCTTGACAGTTCTTCGAGAGTTGCTTAATTATAGTAAAGGCAGTTAACCCCCAGGGGAAGTCGGAAAGGAGGGCGCTATGGTCCAGGTAAGAGTTATGGCAGTGGGTGTCGAGCCGACAAGCAAATGGCCATTCGTACTGTTGAAGGACGACGAGAGCGGTATGGTGCTCCCCATAGGGATCGGGTTCTTCGAGGCGAACCAGATATCCATGAAGCTGGAGAACCGGGAGCCCCCCCGGCCGATGCCTTATGATCTACTCCGCAGCATACTGGAGCAGCTCGGTGTGACGGTTGAGAAGGTGGTGGTCAACGCCTTGGCCCAAAACACCTTCTTCGCCCTAATCACTCTGAAGGTGGACGGACAGACCTTGGAGATCGACTCCCGGCCCAGCGATGCGATCGCCTTAGCGCTGCGGGTCCAGGCCCCTATCTACGTAGCCGAGGAGGTCATGGAGGAGGCCGGTGTGCAGATGAGGGAACAGGAGGACATCCAGTTGGAATCCACCCCTGAAGGCGAGGCAGAGGTCCCAAGTGCCCCAGCCACGACCGAGGAAGAGGAGGAGTTGGACAAGCGTATAGGAGTGTTGCGGCTCAAGCTTCAGAAGGCGGTGGAGAACGAGAACTACGAGGAGGCAGCCAGGATCCGAGATGAGTTGAAGTCTCTCGAGGAGCGCAAGAGAGGGGTTTGAAAACCCGAGTCTCCTTCCGGCTTTCTTGGGGGAACGGTGGACGTACGGGAAAGCCGTAGGGTTTAATACCGGAGCTGGGGATCACTCTGGTGGTCCCCCTTTTAGTTCGGAGGAAGAGAAGGGGGGCAGGATGACCGACGTGGTCTCGGTGGGCATCCTGGTGGCTGACGCTATGGGCAAGCCCATAGACCGGATTCCGGAAGAGGACCGGTTAGCCCTATTCGACCGGATGGAGCTACATATAGGTGGATGTGCGGCCAACACGGGGATAGCCTTGAAGAAGTTGGGGGCGGAGGTAAGGGTGGTGGGGAAGGTGGGGCAGGACGGGTTCGGAGACTTCGTCATCAAGGAGCTGGAGGAGGCCGGGGTGGATGCCTCCTACGTGGTGCGTGACCCCGAAGTCAGCACCTCCTTCACCTTCGCTATGATCACCTCGACCGGCCACCGCAGGTTCCTACACACCCTCGGGGCCAATGGGACGTTCTGCTTAGACGACGTAAACCTCCGGGCCTTGGAGGGAGCCCGCCTTCTCCACGTAGCGGGCACTTTTTTAATGCCCACGTTCGATGGGGAACAGACCGCGGAACTCTTGAGGGAGGCCAAGACCAGGGATATGACTACCTCTATGGACACGGCCTTTAACGACCAGGTGGAGGACTGGATGGGGAAGATAGCACCTTGTCTTCCCCATCTGGACTACTTCCTTCCCTCCTTTGAGGAGGCGGAGCGTATCACGGGAAGTTCGGACCCGAGGGAGATGGGCCGCGTCCTTAAGGAGCTCTGTCCGGGTGTGGTGGGGATAAAGCTCGGGCCGGAGGGCTTCTGGCTGAAGACGGAAGAACTGGAGAAGCGGATACCGGCGTACAGGGTCGAGGTGGTGGACACCTCCGGAGCTGGGGACTGCCTCGTGGCGGGGTTCCTCAGGGGGGTGTTAGAGGGGTGGGACGTAGAGAGATGCGCACGCCTCGGGAACGCGGTGGCGGCGTTCTGCATCCAGGCCATTGGGTGCACGTCCGGCGTTCGGCCTTTAGAGGAGGTGTTGGACTTTATCGAGCGCTATGGGTAAGTTCCGCCTCTGTCCCCGTGGGCTGGAGGATTCCTGTCCCATCCCACGGGAGCTGTGCTTGGAGGCGTACCATAGGACAGGCCAGTGGCAGTGCGAGAAGTTGCTGGCCGAGTTCGAGTGGTTCGTATTCGAGGAGGACCCGGACTGGCCCTGGTCCAAGTTCGGCGGACATCCTACGGAGGTGGAGGGTTGATTGTCAACGTCTCCCGGGCCGTGTTGTATGCCTCCTCAGGGTTGGACTTCGCACCGTGGAGAGGATGTGCACACAGAAGTGAAGGAGGGAGCTTATGACGGAGGGGACATCGAACGGAAAGCTCCGCCGCTGGACCGAGGAGCTCAAGGCGTCCGTGCGTAGGGAGGCCTCTGCGTTCGACGAAAGGGACCTTCTCGCTGCGGAGGCGTTCCGACAGACCGAGGGAGAGCCCTTCCGGATACTGCGTGTCGCCCACGCCACATCCCGAGATGCGGCGAAAACTCGAGGAGGATCGGGAGTACTTGAGGAAGCAGAACTACTGGGTGAACGCCTCCGAGGGACATATGGCCCCGGACTATCCAACCCTCCTGAAGCTGGGCATCGGGGGGGTTTTAGAGAGTATCGAGCTAATGGATCGCTCGATCCGGTCGATCCCGAGGCACCCCAGAAGAGGGCGTTTTACCAGGCTGCTCGGATGTCGCTTGTGGCCTTCCGGGACCTCATACTTCGCTATGCGGAGCTGGCAAGGAGGATGGAGAAGGAAGCGGAGGACCCCGATTGGCGGGAGGAGCTCGAGAAGATCGCCGAAATCTGCGAACACATCTCGTCGGACCCCCCCAGAAACTTTCGGGAGGCGATACAGCTTGCGTGGTTTACCTTCTTGGCTGTGGCCGTCGAGGCGGGAACTTCCCACCACTGCTTCGGTCCTGGGCACATCGACCGGTACCTGCTCCCGTTTTACCGCAGGGAGAAAGGGGAGCTCCAGGAGGAGGTCGAAGCGCTTCTGGACCAGCTTTTCGTCAAGTGTAATGAGTTCTCCGGGCCGAACATGAGCGCCCTGATCATCGGTGTGGCGGGGAGAAACCCGGACGGTACGGATGCGACCAACGAGCTTTCCTACAAGTGTTTCGAAGCCTCCGACAGGGTTAGGATGTACTTCCCTGGAGTGGACGTGCTGTGGCATAAGGACATAGATGAGGAGTTCATGCGTGCGGCCTGCCGACTTCTGCGAAACGGCGCGGGACATCCCTCCTTCTTCAACAGCGACCTCATTATCCGGGGGCTTATGAAGTATGGGGTCCTGTTCGAACATGCTGTCGACCACCTCCCCAGCACCTGCACCGAGACGTCGATCCAGGGCAGGACCAATCCGTGGGTCGCCTGGCCGTACGTCAATATCCTTATGTGCCTGCTTTATGCTCTTTTCAACGGCCGTCATCCCATCGAAGGGACACAGGACACGCCGGCTACGGGGGTTACCAGGACCTACAGAGAGCTAAAGGAGGCGTTCTTCAAGCAGCTCGAACACGCAGCCCATAAGGCTATAGCCCAGGGGATAAGGGACCAGACGCTTGAGTCGTGGTACAGGCCGTTTCCCCTCCTCTCCTGCTTCATCCAGGATTGCATCGGCCGGGGTAGGGACATCTCCCACGGCGGAGCGCTCTACAACTTCCTACAGCCTGAGGCGGTCGGGGTGTCGAACGTGGTGGATGGCCTGGCAGCGATCAAGACCTTGGTCGAGGACCGGAGGCGCTATACGCTTGACGACTTCCGAAACGCGGTGGTAAACGACTTCGAGGGTTGCGAGGAGCTGAGGCGGGCGATACAGGATTGTCCCAAACACGGGAACAACATCTCTTGGGTGGACGAGCTTTTCGCCGAGGTAGCCGGGAGGTGGTGTTCGGCCATAGAGGGGCACCGAAACTTATACGGCGGTCCGGTCCTCCCGGGGTTCTTAGGCTGGACGGTGTGGATCGGCTTCG
>DTXA01000324.1 GCA_012962735.1 Candidatus Latescibacterota bacterium | reverse complement strand
GGCAGGCTGGAGGAGCTGGGCCTTTTAGACGACAAGGAGTTCGCAAGGGCGTGGGTGGAGGAGAGGCTCAGGCTCCGGCCCAGGTGGCGGAGGGCTCTTAGGGAGGAATTGGCCCGCAAGGGGATATCTCGGGAGGTCGTAGAGGAGGCCTTGCACGAAGGGCTCTTCGGGGTGGAGGAGTACGAGGTGGCAGAGAGGCTTCTGCGGGGGATGGAGAGGAGATACAGGAATTTAGATCCGGAGAGGGCTCTGAGGAGGATGCAGGATTTCCTCCTGCGCAGGGGGTTCACGTGGGAAATTGTGAAGAAGGTAACAGGAGTCCTGAGGAAGGAGTGGTTCGGAGATGAGGTCGGTGGAGATTAGGGAAAGATTCCTGAGGTTCTTCGAAGAGCGGGGGCACGAGCGGGTTCCGAGCTCGCCCGTGGTGCCGTACGACGACCCCACACTGCTGTTCACTAACGCTGGGATGAACCAGTTCAAAAACATCTTCCTGGGGTTGGAGAGGAGGTCGTACAAAAGGGCGGCCTCCGCCCAGAAGTGTATAAGGGTCTCGGGAAAGCACAACGATCTTGAGCAGGTGGGGAGGGATACGACCCATCACACCTTCTTCGAGATGTTGGGGAACTGGTCCTTCGGGGACTACTACAAGAGGAAGGCCATAGATTTCGCCTGGGAGCTTCTGACGAAGGACTATGGCCTTCCCCCGGAACGCCTCTGGACCACCGTCTTTCGGGATGACGACGAGGCCGAGGAGCTCTGGGCGAGGATATTGCCCAGGGAGAGGATACTCAGGTTCGGGAAGGACGAGAACTTCTGGGAGATGGGGGATGTGGGTCCCTGCGGACCTTGCACCGAGATACATCTGGATTTGGGCCCGGGGCACGGGTGCGGAAGGCCCGACTGCGGGCCGAACTGCCCCCACTGCAAGGAGATAAACGACTTCAGGTTCGTGGAGCTTTGGAATCTGGTTTTCATCCAGTACAACTGTCGGGAGGACGGGTCCTTGGAGGAGCTACCGGAAAAACATGTGGACACGGGGATGGGGCTGGAAAGGTTGGCGGCGATACTTCAGGGGAAGGATTCCAACTACGACACAGACCTCTTCCAGCCTTTGATCCGGAAGGTGGAGGAACTTTCGGGGAGAGCTTACAACGAGGACCCAACCCCCTTCCGTGTTGTTGCGGACCATATAAGGACGCTCTCGTTTGCCATAGCAGACGGCGCCGTGCCCTCCAACGAAGGAAGGGGATACGTGCTGAGGAGGCTGCTGCGGAGGGCCTCCCGCTTCGGGAGGAAGCTCGACCTACACGAGCCGTTTCTCTATAGGTTGGTCTCCGTAGTCGGCGAGGTGATGGGGGGGGCGTACCCGGAGGTGGTGGAGAAGGGGGAGTACATAGCTAAGGTAGTTAAGGCGGAGGAGGAGGCTTTCGGGAGGACCTTAGACAGGGGGCTGGAGCGGTTCGCAGAGGTTGTGCGGGAGGTGAGAGCCCAGGGGGAGGGGGTGCTTCCTGGGGAGGAGGTTTTCCGGCTGTACGATACGTACGGTTTTCCGCTTGATTTGACACAGCTTATGGCCGAGGAGGAGGAGCTTGCGGTGGATGTGGAGGGGTTCCAGAAGGCCATGGAGCGCCAGAGGGAGCAAGCCCGGGAGGCCTCCCGGTTCGAAGCCCGGGCGGGCCTCGGGGAGGGGTGGAAAGTAATATCCGAGGGACCTTCTTCCGAGTTCGTGGGGTATGAGGAGGAGAGGGCGGTGGCGGCGGTCCGTGCGGTGCGGGATGCCGGAGATGGGATGGTTGAGGTGATACTCAGCCACACCCCGTTCTATGCAGAGGCCGGAGGACAGGTCGGGGACACCGGATGGCTGAGGGCCGAGGGGTTCCTGGTGGAGGTTGTGGACGCCCAGAGGGCCGCTGGGGAGATCGTGCACAGGGGGAGGTTGAGGGAGGGGTCATTGGAGCGGGTGCCGGTCGAGGTGATAGCGGAGATAGACGGCGGGCGTAGGGTGGCCATACGGCGCAACCACACGGCTACACATCTTCTGCACAAAGCCCTCAGGGAGGTCTTAGGGGAGCACGTGAGGCAATCGGGGTCCCTGGTGGCCCCGGACAGGCTTAGGTTCGATTTTACCCACTTCGCCCAGATGACCCCAGACGAGCTGGAAGTTGTAGAGAAGTTAGTGAACGAAAGGATTCGCCAGAACCTCTCTGTGTGGGTCCGGGAGATGCCACTCCAGGAGGCTCTTAAGGCCGGTGCAATCGCCATATTCGGGGAAAAGTACGGGGAAGTAGTGCGAGTGGTCGAAGTGGAGGGGGTGAGCTGGGAGCTCTGCGGTGGGACGCACGTGAAGGCCACGGGGGAGATAGGGTTCTTCAGGATGGAGTACGAAGGGAGCGTCGCGGCAGGCATAAGGAGGATAGAGGCACTGACCGGGGGGAGTGCTGAGAAAGCGGACAGGGAAGATCGGAGGACGCTTTCGGAGGTCGGGAGGCTCGTGAACGCCTCGGGAAGGGAGATCGTAAAGCGGGTGGAAGGGCTTTTGGAGCGAGTGCGGAGCCTGGAGAAGGAGGTGACGACCCTCAGGAGGAAAGTCGCGGCTGGCAGGGCAGCCGAGTTGGCTGCCGGGGCAGTGGAGGTCGAGGGGCTCAAGGTAGTGGCCGAGTGGGTGGATGCCCCAGACATGGATGCCCTGCGTGAGGTGGCCGACCAGCTCAAGGACGCGTTGGGCCGAGGGGTCGGGGTGTTGGGGGCCGAGGTGGACGGGAAGGCCCTCCTCGTGGCGGTCGCCACTGACGACGCGATATCCCGGGGCGTCCGGGCGGACGTCCTCGTACGGGAGGTGGCGAGGAGCGTAGGAGGGGGGGGAGGAGGAAGGCCCCACCTGGCCCAGGCTGGAGGTAGGAACCCCGAGAAGCTAGGGGAGGCCCTAGCTTCTGTGCTGGGGATCGTACGGCGGATTTTAGGCGAAGGGTAACGGGCAGGAGATGGAAGCGGACCGCTTGGAGCGGGTGCGGAGGGAAATCTGCCCCTCATAAAAGGGGCAGCCTCTGAGATGATACGACGGTGGATGCTCACGGCCCAATTCGTGAGGGAGCATAACGAGCGGATGCGGGCCGTGTTCGAGAAGAGGGGATATTAGGCCCGATGAGCCGGGACTTTCAGGGGAAGGTATACCGCTACCTGCTCTCAGTTCAGGAGCGGAAGGGAGCTGGGTATCTGGTGTTGTTGGACCCAGACCGCCTGAGGCCTGAGGAGGCCCTGGAGGTGGGCCAGGCCTGTGAGGAGGGGGGAGCGGATGCGCTTCTGGTGGGCAGTAGCCTGCTGTTGGGGGATACCCTGGACCAGGTGGTATGCGCCCTCAAGGAAGCTGTGCGTATACCGGTGATACTTTTCCCCGGAGGGGCGGACCAGCTTTCGGCCGATGCGGACGCTGTGCTTTTTCTGAGTTTGATCAGCGGAAGAAACCCCGAGCTGCTGATCGGCCAGCAGGTCAGGGCTGCCCCACGCATCCGGGCGTTCGGGCTTGAGCCCATCTCCACGGCTTATATACTCGTAGAGGGGGGGGCGCTGACGACGGTGGAGTACATAAGCAACACCCGGCCTATCCCCAGGGATAAGGTGGATGTAGCTATGGCCCACGCATTGGCGGCTGAGTATTTGGGGATGCGGATGGTGTATTTAGAAGCCGGCAGCGGCGCCCGGCTCTCGGTGTCAGAGGAGATGGTGCGGGAGGTGACGGGATATATCCGGCTGCCGGTCATCGTGGGTGGGGGCATCCGGGACCCGGAGACCGCCCGAAGGAAGGTGGAGGCCGGAGCCTCTTTCGTGGTGACCGGAAACGTGTTGGAGGATGGAACGATCACGCCGGGAAGGGTTAGGGCCTTCGCCGAGGCCGTGCACGGGGGGGAACGGTGATAGATATGCACTGCCATCTGTTGCCGGGGGTGGACGACGGGCCAAGGGACTGGGAGGAGAGCATGGCGCTGGTGCGCCAAGGGACGATGGATGGGATCGGGGCGGCGTTGGTGACCCCACATCTGGCCGATCTCGACCCAGGGCTGGCCGGGACCCTCAGGGAGCGATTTGTGGAGCTGGTGGAAAAGGCGAAAGGGATAGGGATAGAGCTTATTTTGGGGGCGGAGGTGGCGTTCCAGTTCGGGCTTGAAGGGGTCAGGGAGCTCGGGGTGGGGCTCTTCGGGGGGCGGTATTTTCTTTTGGAGCTCGTTCCGCTCGGGTTAGTGCCGCCGAAGCTGGAGGATACCCTCTTCCAGCTGCACTTGGATGGGTTATTCCCGGTCTTGGCCCACATAGAGCGATACCCCGGTTTGGTGGGGGACCTGGAGCGGCTGGAGCGGTTGGCCCGGATGGGGGTGTTGTTCCAAGTGAACGCAGAGACCTTTTTAGGCAAATCTGGTCGGGCGGCGGCCCGGGCGGTCCTCCGGCTGGCCCGTATGGGGCTGGTGCACATAGTCGGAAGCGACGCACACGACCCGGACTCCAGGCCTATGAGGATGGCCGACGCCTGGAGGACGGTGGAGAGGGATGTAGGTGTGGAGGTGGCTCGGAGGATATTTGAGGAGATACCGAGAGCCTTGCTTTCGGGCGAGCGGGTGGATGCAGAGCCCTTAGAGGAGGAGGGGGAGGGAGTATTCAAAAGAGTGACCCGCAGGCTTTGGAGGATGTAAATATGGAGAAGACTTTCGTTATGGTCAAGCCAGACGGGGTGAGGAGGGGACTGGTGGGGCGGATCATCGGCAGGTTCGAGGATGCCGGATTGAGGCTCGTGGGGATCAAGATAATGCGTCCTGACGAGGGGCTGGTGAGGAGGCACTATCCGGACGACCCAGGGTGGCTCAGGATTGTGGGGGAGAAGACTTTGGGAACGTACCGGGAGTACGGGATGGACCCGGTGGAGAGAATGGGCACGGACGACCCAGTGGAGATAGGGAGGTGGGTGAGGGAGGGGCTGGTGGAGTTTATAACATCTGGGCCTGTGGTGGCTATGGTGTGGGAGGGGAACCATGCGGTAGAGGTGGTAAGGAAGCTGGTGGGGAGCACAATCCCCCTCTTCGCCCAGCCCGGGACTATAAGGGGGGACTTCTCTGTGGATTCGCCGGACCTGGCCAATAGAGAAGGGAGGCCTGTGTACAACTTGATACACGCTTCCGGAGACGCCGAGGAGGCGGAGAGGGAGGTAAAGTTGTGGTTCCGGGACGAGGAGCTTTGTACATCGTAAATACCACTT
>DTXA01000323.1 GCA_012962735.1 Candidatus Latescibacterota bacterium | reverse complement strand
CAGTTCCTCCCCGGGGGCCCGTTCTACCCTGGCACGGAGCCGCTTCCCCCCCCTTTCTATCGCAAGCCAGAACGTCTCCTCCGAGGCCCAGAACCTGAAATCTATCTCGTCCCTTATGTCATGCACATCGACCTTGAGGACCCTATCCCCAGGCCGAAGCCCCGCCCGGGTAGCGGGGGAATCGGGGCTTACGGACCGGACCGTCACCACAGGAATTCCACCCTCCCTCGGGTAGGACCCCTCTCAATACGGCCTCCACTTCCCGAAGGCGAACAGGACGAGGGGGACATAAGGGTACCTGTGGACCCGACTGAAGCCCGAGGCCACGACCTTAAATCTTCCTCTTCCTCAGGGAACGAGCTCCCCCCGGTTCGTCCACCTCCCGGACTGCGAGCTCTCCGATATAGCCCTTCCGTTCCTTCCCCTCCAGTTCCTCCTCCACCGCCCATTCGGATATCTTGCCGGCAGTGCCGATATAAGGTAACTTCTTCAGGGGGCTTCCGCAAGGGTTTTTATAGTTCGTCTCAGGTTGCATGAGCAGAATTTATGTCCGTTGCCCCTACCTCAGTGCCCCCACAAGCTCCCCCACGAACGAACCTATCCGGAAGATCCATCCAGGGCTTCCGGCAAACTCCTCTATCCTGCGGACCACAGCGCTTCCGACTACAACTGCATCTGCGTATCCGGCTACTTCCTTGACGTGTTCGGGTCTGGATATCCCGAACCCAACTGCCACTGGAAGTTCGGTGTGCCTCCTTACCCTCTCCACAGTGGCCCTCACCTCGGGGGAAACCTTGTCCCTTTCCCCCGTAACCCCGGTCCTGGAGACGCAGTAGATGAATCCGGTGCTCAGCGCCGCTATCTTCGCTATCCTTCCGTCCGTGCTGGTGGGAGCCACTAAGAAGACCGTGTCCAAGTTATGCGTCCACATCGCCTGGACGTATCCTTCTGCCTCCTCCGGTGGAAGGTCCAGAACGAGCACGCCGTCCACCCCCTTCGCCGAGGCCTCCCGCACGAACCGTTCGGGACCGAAGCTTAGAATCGGGTTCAGGTAGGAGAAAAGCAGTACCGGCAGCTCGCTCTCCCCCCTCAGTTCCCCCACAAGCCCCAACACGTTCGCGAGCTTCACACCGTTCCTCAGGGCCCTCTCGGATGCCCGTTGAATGGTGGAACCGTCGGCCACTGGGTCCGAAAAGGGAACCCCCAGCTCCACGAGGTCCACCCCTCTGCGCTCGAGCTCCAGGACCAGCGCCCCGGTCGAATACAAATCCGGGTCGCCTGCGGTTATGTAGACGATGAAGCCCTTTCTTCCCTTGAGCTTTATATCCTGAAACTTTTCGCTTATCCTTCCCATAGCTCCGCCACCTGTTGGACGTCCTTGTCACCTCTGCCCGAAAGGTTGATGATCACCACGGCTTCCCTCGGCATATCCGGCACGACCTTGGCCGCATATGCTATGGCATGGGCGCTTTCCAGCGCAGGTATTATCCCTTCAAGTCTGCTACAAAGCCCGAAGGCCTCCAAGGCCTCCTCGTCCGAGACCGAGGTATACTGCACCCGGCCGGTCTCCCTGAGATATGCGTGCTCCGGCCCGACTGCTGGGTAATCGAGGCCGGCCGCAACCGAATGGGTTTGCTTTATTTGGCCATCCGGGGTTTGGAGCACGAATGTCTTGGTCCCATGGAGCACCCCCAATGAGCCCCCCTGGAACCTGGAAGCATGCCTTCCTGTCTTTATCCCGAGGCCACCGGCCTCAACCCCCACCATTTTCACCTCTTCGTCCTTCAGGAACTCCCAGAAGAGCCCTATTGAGTTGCTCCCCCCGCCCACACAGGCTATAAGCAGGTCCGGGAGGCGGCCCTCGGCTCGGAGTATCTGCTCCTTGGCCTCCCGGCCTATAACGCTCTGGAAGTCCCTTACGATCGTGGGATATGGATGGGGGCCCAAGACCGAGCCCAGTAGGTAGTGCGTGGTCCGTACGTTCGTGACCCAATCCCTCAGCGCCTCGTTTATGGCGTCCTTGAGGGTCCTGCTTCCGGAGTCCACAGGAGTGACCTTAGCCCCTAAGAGGCACATCCTGAAGACGTTAAGCTCCTGGCGTCTTATATCTTCCGTGCCCATAAATATTTCGCACTCCATCCCGAGCATGGCCGCTGCGGTCGCCGTGGCCACCCCGTGCTGGCCCGCTCCCGTCTCGGCTATGAGCCTGGTCTTCCCCATCCTTTTGGCCAACAGCCCCTGACCCAAGGTGTTGTTAAGCTTATGCGCACCTGTGTGCAACAGGTCTTCCCTCTTGAGGTACACCTTGGCCCCTCCCCAGTGCTCGGTGAGCCTGCTGGCGAAATACAGAGGCGTGGGCCTTCCAGCATAGTCCTTCAAAAGCCCTTCCAATTCTTTCCGGAAGCTCGGGTCCTCCTCGGCCTCCGAGTACGCCTGTTCCAGCTCCTCCAAGGGGGCCATCAGCGTCTCGGGGACGAATTGTCCTCCATATGGCCCGAAGTATCCATTCGCCATCATGCCTCCTATAGCCCCAAAAAGTTCTCCGCCTTGCTCTATACTTCTTGGGGGCCCTATCCTATGCTTGCCTCCTCTACCGCCTTTATGAACGCCCTCACCTTCTCCGGGTCCTTGAGCCCGGGAGCCTTTTCCACCCCGCTGCTCACGTCCACCCCGAAGGGCCGCACCCTCCTT
>DTXA01000322.1 GCA_012962735.1 Candidatus Latescibacterota bacterium | reverse complement strand
TGCCCGGTGGAGACGATATAGACCGTGCCATCCTCTCCGATCGCCGGCGAGGAGTAGAGCCAGGCCTCGGTCGGGAAACGCCACCTCAGCTCACCGAGTTGAGCCTGAATGAAAGCATAGTCGGTGGCCCCCACGAGGGCGACCGCCAGAGAGACCATCGAACTCAAAAGCGCTCTCCAAGTGCTCTTCATCTTCCTCAAAGACTATACAGCAAGCTATGGAGGGAGGTCAAAACCGCGCCCGATGTCGGTCCTCTTGACCTCCCATTTGGGTTTTTGCAAGATAGTCCGGAGAAATAGGATGAGGCGGGGTTTGCTATCATGATCAGGACCATAATAGCAAGATCGGCTGGGATCTCCCTCCTGTTGTTGGTGGTCCTTTGGAGCTCTGTCTCCTGCGGGCTCCTGGAGTGGCCTCAAGGGCAGAGGGAGGCCCTTTGGAGCTTGAGGAGCTGGGCTGACTGGAGAGGGGGCATCTTAACTGATGTAATGGTTGACTATGAGACCGGAAGGATGACGCTCGCCAGGGAGCTACCGATCCTTTGGGTTAGAACCTATAACAGTGAAGGAAGCGCTCAAGCAGCGGGGGTAGCTATCGATTCCAGCGGCAACATAATCGTCATCGGAGATGCTGACCTGGGAGGAGCTGATCATTACCTGCTCGTGAAGTATGCCCCCTCTGGGGAACCCTTATGGCAGCGGATGGTAGATATCGGTCAGATGGACAGAGGGGCTGGGATAGCCGTCGATCGTTGGGATAACTTGTTCATCATCGGCTCCTCCTTAAGCCCTGGGTTGGGAAGCCATTACTACTTGGCGAAGTTCAGCCCCTATGGCGATCTGATCTGGGAGAGGGCTTACAAGCCGGGGAAGAGCAACAGGGCATTCGGGGTGGCTGTGGGCCCCCAAGGCGACATCATCGTCACCGGGATGTGCCAGCTCAACGGCAATTACAACTACTGCACCGCGAAGTATGACCCCCGAGGGCGCCTCCTCTGGGAGAGGACCTACGATGGAGGCTGGAGCGACTGGCCCTACGGAGGCGCAGCCGTGGACCCCCAAGGTAACATCATCGTCACCGGTTACACCAAGCCCGGGCCGGAAAAGAGCATAGATTACTTGACGATAAAGTATAGCCCCCAGGGGGACCGGCTCTGGGTGAGGAGCTACGATGGGGGGAGCAGCGATGAGCCACGAGCTATAGCGACGGATTCCCAAGGAAATATCATCGTTGCTGGAATGTCCTACCTTGAGGGGACACCGGCTTACTATGTCATAAAGTATGATCCCAAAGGGGACGAGCTTTGGGCCAGATCTTACGACACTGAGGGGAGCGATTGGGCCACCGGGGTGGCGATCGACTCGGAGGACAATGTGATCATCGCCGGTCATACCGAGCTGGTGGGGGAGATCTATCCTCATCTCATAAAATATAGCCCTTCGGGGGATTTCATCTGGTCCAGATCGCTCCGAGGGGGAAGGCCGACGCGAATCTATGGGGTAGCGGTCGACTTGAACGGAGCGGTGGTCGCCGCTGGGCTATCTGGAACCGCTGAGGAGGGATATGATCTTTACCTCGTCAAGCTCTCCGATACTGGGTTATATCATGCCTCCGGGAGCTATCTCTCACCGGTGCACGACTTCGGCCGCAGGATCTCCTTTGCTGAACTGACTGTCGAGGCCGAGATGAACGGCCAGTCGATAGAGATCCTCCTTGAGGTCTCCGATAATGGCTTCAGATCGGTCAAGGACTCGATCTCGATCCGGGTGAAAGAGGGCATTA
>DTXA01000321.1 GCA_012962735.1 Candidatus Latescibacterota bacterium | reverse complement strand
CTATCATCCCGGCCAGGGCGGCCATCCCCCCTATCAACGCGAAGGCCATGATCTTCACCCTATCGACGTTTATCCCCATCATCTTCGCGCTCAAGGGGTTGTCCCCGACGAAGTATATGTAGCCCCCGAACTTGTGGCGGTTCAGGAAGAGCCACAAGGCCATCACGGCCAGGAGCCCCCATAGCATCTGCATCGGGACCAGCTCGCCGATCCTCCCCACGAGCAGATCGTATATCACTGTCTCCTTGTAGGGGGTGAGGGAGGTGCCCCAGCCTTGGGTGCCGACCATGATCACCCCTCGCCAGGCGAAGAGCATCCCGAGGGTCGCCACCAGCGAAGGGACCCCTACCTTCGTGACGATGAGGCCATTTAAGATCCCCGCGAGCAGGCCCGTGGATATAGCCCCAAAGAAGGCCGGGATCGAGCTGTGAGGGAGCAAGAGCGCGAATATCCAGCCCGAGAGGCCCATCACGGAGGGGAAGGACAGGTCCAACTCCTTCGAGATGACGACAAGGGTGAAGCCGAGCGCCAAGGTGAGGGTGATCGGGATCACCGACATTAAGGATATGTAGGTGTAGCGGCCGAGGAAGGCTCCAGGATTCACTACGATGCCGATCAGCCATAAGACGAGGAAGATCCCCAAGATGGCCAGTTGGCTCTTGTGCTTCTCCAGGAGGGCCACAAGGCCAGCTAACCCCCTGTTCCTCCTCAACCAAGCCGGCAAGCGGGACAAGACCTCAGTAATCATCGGGCATCCTCCCCGTCTTCGCGACGTGTGCGAGTATGTTCTCCAGGGAGTGCAAGGAGACGTCCTCCTTGTTGATCTCGCCGATGTTCTTCCCTCGATCCAGGATGACGAATCTATCGGCGACCGGATAGACGTGGTATATATTATGACTGATGATAACGCAGGATTTCCCCCGCTCCTTGATCTCCCGGACGAAGTCGAGCACCTTGCTCGTCTCGGAGAGCGAGAGGCCCACGGTCGGCTCGTCCAGGATGATGAGATTGGCCTCGAAGTATAGAGCTCTCGCTATCGCAACCCCTTGCCTCTCCCCGCCGGAGAGCGTCCCG
>DTXA01000320.1 GCA_012962735.1 Candidatus Latescibacterota bacterium | reverse complement strand
GCCACCTTTATGCCCAAGCCCCTGCAGGGCGAGAACGGCAGCGGCATGCACACCCACCAATCCCTTTTCCAGGGGGAGCGGAACGCCTTCTTCGACCCGGACGACAAATACCACCTCTCGGAGGTCGGGAAACGCTATATCGCTGGGCTTATGCGCCACGCTCCCGAGATCACGCTGATCACAAACCAGTGGGTGAACTCCTACAAGCGGTTGGTGCCCGGGTACGAGGCTCCGGTGTACATCACCTGGGCCCTGCGCAACCGCTCCGACCTCATCCGGGTTCCGGTGTACAAGCCCGGCAAGGAGAACGCCATGCGGGTGGAGTACAGAGCTCCGGACCCGGCCTGCAATCCCTATCTGGCCTTCGCGGTTATGTTAGCGGCGGGGTTGGAGGGGATAAGACAGGGGTACGAGCTTCCCCCTCCGATAGAGAGGAACGTGTACGAGATGACCGACCAGGAGCGGGAAGAGCTGGGCGTCAGGACCCTGCCGGCGAGCCTCTGGGAGGCCATTCAACTTACCGAGAAGAGCGAGCTCGTCAGGGAGGCCCTCGGGGACCATATATTTCGTAAGCTGCTAGACAACAAGAAGATAGAATGGAACCAGTACCGAATCCATGTTACCACCTACGAACTTAAGGAGTACCTGCCAGTCTTGTAGTCTACCGGGGCATTGCAAAGACTTCTTTGACCTTCTCCTCCACTGGGATCAGTCCGGCGTCCGCGGCCATCACAGCCACCTCCTCATAAACGGGGCCAGATCCTCCTCTTTTATCTCCCCCCACCGCAGGACGCGGGGGCTTTCCCCGGAAAGGTCCAAGATGGTCGAAGGGAGGCCGGTGCAGGGTCCTCCGTTTAAGATCAGGTCCACCTCCCCCAGACGTCCAGCCACCTCCCCTGCGGTCCGGGCTGGGGGTTCGGAGGAGCGGTTGGCACTCGTGGAGATGAGGGCCCTCCCGAACCGGGCCACCAAGTCCCGCACGCCCCAGTGTCCTGGAACCCGCACCGCCACCGTCCCCCCGCACCAGGGGGGAGCTTCAGGCCCAGCTTTCAGCACCAGGGTCAGCGGCCCCGGCCAGAACTTTCTCATCAGAGCCTCAGCGGCCTCTGGGACCTCCCCCACCAGCTCCTCCAACATACCGACGTCCGAAACCACCAAGAGGAAACGTTTTTCCTTCGGCCTCCCCTTGATACGGTAAATTCTTTCGACCGCCTTTGGACCCCAGGGGTCAGCTCCCAGACCGTACACGGTCTCGGTAGGGTAAGCTATTACCCCTCCGGAGCGCAGTACCTCCAGGGCCTCCTCTGTGCCCTTTTCAAAGGGAACTATCCTCGCCATCCCTCCCGCATCCCCTCCAAGGCCCTGCGCACCTCTCCGTCCTGAAGAGCTAGGATCTCCGCCGCAAGAATCGCGGCGTTTCGGGCGTTGTTCACCCCGACGGTGGCGACCGGCACCCCACCGGGCATCTGCACGATGGAAAGAAGGGCGTCCATTCCCCCCAAGGGGCCGGAGGCGATGGGCACGCCGATTACAGGAAGCAGGGTGTGGGCGGCCAAGACCCCCGGGAGGGCAGCGGAGAGGCCCGCCCCTGCGATGATCACCCTGAACCCCTTAGCCTCCGCCTCTCGGGCGATCTGGACGACCCTCTCCGGTGTGCGATGGGCGGAGGCTACGAACGTCTCGCAGGATATGTCCAGGGCCTCCAACTGCTCCACGGCCTTCTGCATGACCTCCCGGTCGGACTCGCTTCCCATGACGATAGCGACTTTGGACTTCATTTATATCCCCACATTATCTTGTGCTTAGTTCCTCCAAGTGCTTGAAGACAGCCTTTATTTCCTCATCCGAAAGCCCCGCCCCCAAGAGAATGGCCTGGGCCTCCTTCCATGACCTCAGGTCGTCGGGCCTGTGGGCGTCCGTCCCGAACGAAAGCCTTGCCCCTGCCTCCCGGGCTACCCTGGCCACGTGGCCGTTGGTCAAGCAGTGCCCTGACTTGGCGGTTATCTCCAAGAGCACCCCCAGCTCGGCCGCAAGCCTGGCTTCCTCCTCTGAGATCAGCCCCGGGTGGGCCAGGATGTCCACTTTGGCCTCTATCCCAGCCCGGTTGGTGCCGGGAGCCACGGGCTCGGCCAGTGTCTCCCCGTGCACTATCACGAACCTCGCCCCGAGCTCCCTCGCCCTCTCGGCCAGCCGGGAGATACCCCGGGGAGGAACGTGGGTGATCTCGGCACCTGGTATCACATCTATCCCCTCGAAGTTCCCCTTTGAGGCGCATGCCTCGACTAAGCGGGGCACCACGAAGTCCACGTTTGAGTAATCTATGTGGTCCGAAATCCCCAGAACCCGGTATCCCTTCACCCGGGCCCTCCGGGCGAGCTCCGAGGGCAAGAGGTCCCCGTCGCTTAGGATGGAATGCGTGTGGAGGTCTATCATCGCTCCCCTAAGTGCCTTGACGCCTTCTGCCCTATATCCCGGCGGTAGTGCATGCCCTCAAAGCGCACCTTGCCCACCGCCTCGTACGCCCGCTCTATGGCCTTGGGGATGTCCGGAGCCACGGCCGTGACCCCCAGCACCCTCCCACCGTCGGTGACTATCTCCCCGTCCCTCCGGGCGGTCCCAGCGTGGAAGACCACCACGTCCGGCATGGCCTCGACTTCCTCGAGCCCCTCTATTACCTTCCCCTTTTCGTACTTCCCAGGGTATCCCCCTGAGGCCAGCACCACGCACACCGCAGCCCCATCGGAATTGCGCACCTCCACCTCCTCCAGTCTCCCCTCCTCGGCCGCCTCTAATATCTCCACCAGGTCCCCCTCCAGAAGTGGCAGCACCGCCTGGGACTCCGGGTCACCGAAGCGGCAGTTGAACTCTAAGACCCTCGGCCCTTCTTCGGTTATCATAAGCCCGGCGTACAGCACCCCCCGGTAGAGGATGCCCTCCTTGGCCATTCCTTCTATCGCCGGCCTCAGGACCATCTTCATAACGACCTCGGCGACCTCTTCTGTCACCACGGGAGCCGGGGCGTACGCCCCCATCCCTCCGGTGTTGGGCCCCCTGTCCCCGTCGTACACGGGCTTGTGATCCTGGGAGGGCAGAAGAGGCTTTATAGCCTCCCCGTCGGTTATCGCCAGAATCGAGGCCTCCTCTCCCACAAGGCATTCTTCCACCACCACGAGGTC
>DTXA01000319.1 GCA_012962735.1 Candidatus Latescibacterota bacterium | reverse complement strand
GTGGTGCCGTCGCCGGCCACATCGCTGGTCTTGGAAGCCACCTCCCTCACCATCTGCGCGCCCATGTTCTCGAACGGGTCCTCGAGCTCTATCTCCTTGGCGACCGTAACCCCGTCCTTGGTCACGGTCGGAGAGCCGAACTTCTTGTCCAAGATCACGTTGTGCCCTTTGGGCCCAAGGGTGACCTTAACGGCATCGGCCAGCTTGTCCACGCCGGTCCGGATGGCTTCCCTGGCATCTATGTCGAACTTCAACTGCTTGGCAGCCATATCCCTCACCTCCTCACTCTTCAACTATGGCTAAGATGTCGCTCTCGGGCATAATCAGATGCTCTTCCCCGTCTATCTTGACCTCTGTGCCGGCGTACTTGCCGTAAAGGACCTCATCCCCGACCTTGACGTTCATCGGGATGTTCTTGCCGTCCTCGGTCACACGGCCAGGACCCACCGCTATCACCTCTCCCTTCTGGGGCTTCTCCTTGGCCGTGTCGGGGATGATGATACCCCCCGCGCTCTTCTCGGCCTCCTCTTCTATCGGCTTGACCAACACCCTGTCCGCAAGCGGCCTTACCTTCATCCCGAAATCACCTCCTCCCTAATGTTTTGAAATTGGGTTACCTACATGACAACTTTTAGCACTCTTATATAATAAGTGCTAAATTCGGCTCTAAATATATACATTTCTGGCAGAAATTCAAAAACAGAATAGGAGACTTAAAAGAAAATATATGGAGATTATGGCTAATTTTTCTCTCTTTTTAATCTTTTTCTAATTTTTCTCAATTTATCTCAAAAATCCCATCCTCGGTCGCCAGGTAACCCACCCGCTCGTCGTGGGGGTCCTCGGGGATACGGGAGACCACCTGGAAGCCGAACGCCAAACCGACCTTAGGGGCAGAAACCTGGGAGAGGAACCTGTCGTAATATCCCCCCCCGAACCCGACCCTATACCCCCTCCTGTCGAACACCACCCCCGGGACGAGCACCAGGTCCACAGCCGCAAGGTCGGTGTCCCTGAAACACCGGGGCTCCCAAAGGCCCCACTTGCCCCTTACCAGCTCGGAGATGTAATCGATTACTGAGTGCCTCAGCCTCCCCTTACCGGATACCACTGGTACCACCACCTGCTTGCCCTCCTTCAAGGCCCGGACGATGAGGGGCCAGGTGTCCACCTCGTTGTCCACTGAAACGTAAGTGTGCACAACGTGGGAGTTCCTGTAAAGCTCGGAGGCGTACAGATGGGAGAGCACGGCGGCGCTGAGCCGCCTCACCTCATTTGGGGGGAGGGCCTTCCGGAGCCTCAGGATCTGCCTTCGAAGTTGGGCCTTGGTCATATGCCCTCTTGACCTCCCCCCAGGTCATTCCCTCCGCCGATGCCGTCCGGGAGTTCTGGGGGGTCCCCTTTTCCTTCGCCCCGTCCTTCCAACCCCAAGCCTCCGTGGCCGTGTACCAGCTATCTGGGAGGGCTCCGTCGCCTGGAGGGAACTTGCGCACCATAGAGCGCTTCCCCTCCCTATCCCCCGCTGCCGGTGCTCCAACCCCGTCGTCCGCAACATCTACGACGTTCCCCTCACTGTCCTTCAGCACCAGCCTGAGCTTTTCGTTGGGGAGGGATATCTGGGTCGTGACCCAGTCCGCCTCCACCGCCAACATCGTTTTGGGTGAGGAGGGCGGATAGTTCGCTATCAGGAAGTACCCCCGGGCTGGGATGCCCTTGCCATCCGGGATGACCAACGTCCCTCCCTTAGGTGCGGCCCCCTCTAACTGCCAGCCCGAAAGGTCTATCTCAGTAGAAGTAGTGTTGTAAAGCTCGATCCATTCGTCCGCTATGGAAGCTGTGGACCCCATCCACATGATCTCGCTGATGACCACATCTCCTGGCTCCGTTGCATAAGAGGATACGACGATCAGCAGCGCAGACCACATAGGCCCTCCTTCCGACGAAGATCGGGGTCAATTGGTCCAGGCCGATCCAACGCCTCCCTGACCTTCTGAGCTAGTTCATTCAACACCACAGGCTTCTGGACGAAGCCCATCGCCCCCTCGGCCAGTAGCTCCTGCACTTCCTCCCCCGGGCTGTACCCGCTCAACACCAACACTTTCGCTCCTGGGTCGAGCTTCCTGACCTCCCGGTACAACCTCCTCCCATCCAGTTTGGGCATCACCATATCGAGGAGCACCAGGTCCACCTCTCCCCGACGCTCGCGGTAGACCCGCAGCCCCTCCTCACCATCCGAGGCCGTCAGCACTCGGTACCCCAACCCCCCCAACATCATCCGGAGCGCATCCCGCACGGCCCCTTCGTCCTCCACCACGAGCACAGTCTCGGTCCCGGTGGGGACGGCCTCCTTCGCCTCGGCCTCCGGGGTGACTTCCCTGACGAGCTCCGGCAGGTAGACGTGGACCGATGTACCCTTCCCCACCTCGCTCTCTATGGATACATAGCCGCCGTGCTGTTTCACGATGCCGTACACCTGGGAGAGGCCCAGGCCCGTCCCCTCTCCCGGTCCCTTGGTGGTGAAAAACGGCTCGAAGGCCTTATCCAGAACTTCCGGCGGCATTCCGACCCCTGTATCCTTCACCGTCATGCGGATGTACGGTCCGGGGACCATATCCGGGTCCCACAAGCGGGCCTCCTCTCCCAAATTCACCTTCTCCAGCCTTACCTCCAGCTTTCCCCCCTCCGGCATGGCGTCCCTGGCGTTTATGGCTAAGTTCATAACGATCTGTTGGATCTGTGTGGGATCTACATGGACCATATAGCGGCCGGGCTCTGCGGTGAAGCGAAGATCGATGCGCTCTGGGATCGTCCTCTTTAAGAGCTTCATGGCCTCCTTGAGGAAGGAAAGCAGGTCCAAAGCCCGGGGCTCGCTTACTGACCTGCGGCTGAAATCGAGGACCCGGCGGATGAGGTCCGCGGCACGCCTGCCCTGGGTTATGATGGTCTTTAAGTACTCCCTTAGCTGGGAGTCCGAGCCCGCCCGCATCAGGGCGATCTCCGCATATCCCATCATAGCGCTGAGGATGTTGTTGAAATCGTGGGCGATGCCCCCCGCCATCTGGCCTATAGCCGCCAGTCGCTCCTGCTGGGCCTCTCTCCTTCGGGCCTCCCTCTCCTCGGTCACATCCCGGATGACGACCACTGTCCCGCCCAGACCTTCCCTCCCCCTGCCGAAGGGAGAGGCCGTGATCTCGAAGGTCCGCTCCGGGGGGCCGGGAACCACGACCTCCTGATGTCGGCCGCCCCGGGTGATCTCGAGGATGGCCTCTAAGCCCATCCCTCCAAGCTGCCTCATCGGCCTCTCCCCCCCAAGCCTGGCCTTGGTCAGCAACGGCAGGAACTCCCTGGCCCGGGAGTTCGCCACCGTGATGAACCTCTCCCCGTCCAAGATCACTACACCTTCCCTCATATCCTCTATAGCGGCCTCGAGCCGGGTCTGTTCCGCGAGCAACAGCGCCTGAAGCCTCTGAACCGATATCGCAGCCTGTTGGACGAGGGCGTAGAGCACGTGCCTGCGCTCCCTCCGGAAGGCCTCCTCGGCCTCAGCCCCCGCGAAGACAAGGCCTATGGTTCGGCCGCCCACAGCCAGGGGGACCAAGAGCGTGGACCCGAGGCTGGGAAGGGGCGGGGCGTCTGCTCGGTAGTCGAGGGCCTCGAACACGACCTCCCCCACCTCCTCCGGCCTCAGCCTCATACCACCCGCCTTCTCGAACCCCTCCAACATAATTCGCTTTATCTCCACCACGATCTCCTCGGCCAGGGGGCGGGCCTTCTTTATGAACATCTGCTTTACATCCTCCATAACGAAGAGAGAACCTGCGACATCGTAGGGAAGGATCCTGTGGAGGTACTGGAGGACGAGCCTGAAGAGGTCTCCATAGTTGAGGGTGTGGCCGATCTGATCGGCGAGTTCGTAGAGCACCTGAAGCTCGAAGGTGCGCTCCTGCACTCGACGTTCCAGGCTCTCGTTCAGCTCCTGTAACTTCTGCAGAAGCTGCCTGCGCTCGGTTATGTCCTGGAGGGCGACTACCACAGCCCCCTCCTCCCCACGGGCCAGCGGGGCCGTGTTCACCAGGAGGTAGAGCTCCCGGACCTCCCCTCCTCTCCGGATGGGCACGGCCGCCTCCACGTCCCGATGGGGCCGGCCGGTCCTGAAGGTGGCTAAGACAGCCCTGCGGAACCCGCACTCCCTACAGGCGGGGGCGAACCCACACCCGCGGGGGCCCTCCTCGGCGTGCACGCAGCCCAACACCTCCCCCCCAGGGCGCCCTACGGCCTGTTCAAAGGCCACGCCCGTGTATTCGGACAGCACCTCGTTCATCTCTAAGACCCGAAGTTTCCGGTCCACTAAGAGGATGGGCAACGGCGATGTTTTGAAGACCGCCGCCAGCTCCTCCGCGGTCTCCCTGGTCTTCCGGGCCTGGTCGAGCAGGTGCCGGAGCACATTGGAACGCCGTAGGACCCCCAAAGGCCTTCCCCCCTCGACCACGACAAGCGCCTCCCTGCCCTCCCGCTCTAAGACCTTCAAGGCCTCCTCTATGGGGAGGTCCGGGGGGACCTCCACGGCCTCGGGCAGCCCTGTGTCCATCAAAGCTCGGGTCCACGGCACCCCGGCTAAGGTGGCCGCTGTCACATACCGCCATCGGCCCTCGAGGCGCACCAGGGCGAAAGGGATCGGCCCCCGGAACAGCCGTTCCAGGGCCTTCCCCACGGATTCATCGGCGGACAGCACCGGGACCTGTTCGATGAGCCCCCTTATCCCCTCGTTCACGTCTCCCTCACCTCCCGTGTCACCGAAACGCTGATATCCACCTCGACACGAAGGCAGTCGCTCTCGTCCATAATGCTTCCAGCTTCCTCTAAGAGTATGGGGATGAACCGCTCTGTCGGGAACTTGCGCAGGTCGGACTTCCGAACGATCACCGCCTCTACCACCGGGTGGTCCACGGGAATCAACTCGAACTGCCCCTTGACCAGCACTTCAAGCGACTTGAACAGGGCCTTCGGCCCTATGGGAGCCCGCTTCCCAACTATAAGGGCGTCTCGCACAGGGGGCAGGCTGAACTGGCTGAAAGTAGCTTGTAATCTAATCGTTCTCCCTCCTGTAGGGATGGCCTTGGGTTCTAAGCCCATCCTCCCTCCTTCTAAGGGCCTCACATCAGGCCGTGTTTCTCCAAGACCCGGCCGAGTTCGCGGCCGAGACGCCTTATTATTACTCCACCTACGAGCGGGAAAACGAAGCACGTGTATCGGATCGGCGCAAGGTGATGATTCTGGGCGGCGGGCCCAACCGCATCGGCCAGGGCATCGAGTTC
>DTXA01000318.1 GCA_012962735.1 Candidatus Latescibacterota bacterium | reverse complement strand
GGGAGAAGGTCGAGGAGGTCGGAGATGAGACGGCACGATACAGGGAGGTCACCCACTGCTACGAGAGAGAGGCCATGGGCGACCCCCGAGCCTGCCCCTACAACCTCTGGATCGTGATCACGGCCGAAAAAGGCAGAAGGGAGAAACTGATAAAGAGTTTCAGCTCGCTAGAGGGCGTCGAAGAGCTGCTGGTCCTGGAAAGCAAGGAGGTGTATAAATTAAGGGCGGTGTTCCGATGATAACCGAAAAGGAGATAAGGCTTCTGAAAGAGCTATCCGACATACCGATCGTGAGAGCACCTTTCAGGGAGATAGCCGAAAGGCTGGGTGTGAACGAGGAATGGGTTTTGAAAAAGGTGGAGGAGCTGATGCGCTCCGGGGCGATAAGGAGGTTCGGGGCGGTGCTGAACCATTTCAGAGCAGGTTTCTCACAAAACGCCCTGCTGCTTTGGAGGACGGATTCTCCCAAGGAGCTGGGGATGATGTTCGCATCTCTCCCCTGGGTCTCCCACTGCTACAGGAGAAACTCTTACCCCCAACTCGACTATCAGCTCTACACGATGGTTCACGCCAGGACGAAGGAGGAACTCCTTGAGAGGATAAACCGGATGAGGGAGATGGCAGGAAAGGAGCCGCTCGTGCTTTTAACCAAAAGGTGTTTCAAAAAAAGCTCCTTCGAGGTGTGATGATATGGGTGTGGAAAGGTCCAAAATCCTTTACGAAAAGGCGAAGGCCTGTATGCCGGGAGGCGTTTCAAGTCCCGTCAGGGCCTACAGGGCCGTCGGCGGGGTCCCTCGTTTCATAAGCAGGGGTGAAGGCGCTTATATCTTCGACGTGGACGGCAACAGATACATAGATTACGTCATGTCCTATGGCCCGCTGATCCTGGGACACCTTCATCCCGCCGTCGTAGAGGCGATTAGGGCGGCTCTCACCAGGGGGACGAGCTTCGGGGCGCCTACGGATCTGGAGATCGAGCTTGCCGAGCTGATAAAGGAGGCCTTTCCGTTCGTGGATCTGGTGAGGTTCGTCAACTCCGGAACGGAGGCGACGATGAGCGCCGTGAGATTGGCGAGGGCGAAGACGAAAAGGGATTACATACTGAAGTTCGAGGGATGTTATCACGGCCATTCCGATTTCTTCCTCGTGAAGGCCGGTTCCGGAGGCCTGACGTTCAACATCCCCTCTTCCCCCGGGGTTCCTGAGGGAGTGACCTCCTATACGCTCCTCGCCCCCTACAACGACATCGAGGCCGTAGGTGAGATCTTCGGGGAGGATCGTGATTTTTATCTGGCTAATCATATATTCTCCTGATGCTGGATAACTCTATTGTAGTCTATGTGCGCCGTCTTCGTGCTATTTCGTCAT
>DTXA01000317.1 GCA_012962735.1 Candidatus Latescibacterota bacterium | reverse complement strand
CTACGTTCTGAGCAAGTACAAGGACGATATCGAGAGATACGATCCCACCGACAAGAGGTCGGCATTTTTCTACTCGGGCGATGAGTCCGCGCTCAGGCCGGAAGTCGTGAGAGCCAAGAGGCGGCTAGGGCGTGTTTCCTCGGATCTTATCATCCACAGGCCATTCTTTGGCCCCATCCCGTACGAGCTCAGGGGGGTCTATCCGTTCGCCCAGTCGGTTATACCGGAATCCCTGAGGGAGGATGCCAGGGGGATAGGGGCGGGGAGGATCAAGGTCCCCGACGAGAGGGTCGTCAGGAAGATAGTGGACTATCAGTTCGGCGAGAACGCCAGCAGGTTCCTCCGGGGGATAACGGTCGAGCGGTCAAGGAGGACGGGGAGGATGAGGTACGTCCGTTTAGGGGATAGGCTCATCGGAACGTTCCGGCCCAGCGACGGGTTCCTCATACCCACGATCGAGGGGGGGAGGATCATCAAGAGGGCGCTGCCATTCCCGAGAGGGCGCGTCGTGGTCTCCGATGAGGCGGCGAGGTTCGTCATGTCGGGGAGATCCGTCTTCGCAAAGTTCGTTCTGGACGCCGACCCCGCCATACGACCGGGGGACGAGGTCATCGTGGTAAATAAGGACGATAGGCTACTTGGAGTGGGTAAGGCCGTGCTGAACAGGGAGGAGATGCTCGCCTTCTCCTGCGGGGTGGCCGTGAGGGTGCGGGCGGGGATAGGCGTTGAGGGATGATGCTCGTTAGGACGCTCGAAGAGCCCAGCCTCGCGGAGCCCACGCTCTTGGAGGGGCTGCCCGGCATGGGGTTTGTCGCGAACATCGCCGTGCTCCACATGATAGAGCAGCTCAGGGCGCGAAAGTTCGCGGAGATCCTGATACCGTCCCAGCCGGCCGCCAAGATCCTGGAGGGGCACCTTCAGATCCCGACCGTGGAGATGTACCATTGCCACACCGCGGAGGGTAGGGACCTCATCCTCCTGTACGGCAACACGCAGCCCCCCGACGCCCCCAGCCAGTACGGGCTCTGCAGCATGGTGTTGAACACGGCCCGGAGTTTGGGCTGCGGGTTTATGATATGCGTGGGAGGGGTAAGGGGGCAGAGGAGGGGAAGGGAGGTCTACTGCGCCGCGACCGACGCCGAGAGCCTCAACAAGGCCCTCGGCTTTGGCGTGAAGCGGATCGGCGGGAGGATCTTCGGGAGCACGGGGATACTCTTAGGCCTGGCAAGGCTGTGGGGGATACGGGGCATATGCCTTTTAGCCGAGACCGCAACCCCCGATCGGCCGGATGTCGAGGCCGCCAAGGCCGTTCTGCGGGTGATCGGGGCAATGTTGAGGACTAGAATAGACCTCTCCGGCGTGGAGGACGTCGTGGAGACCGTGCGAAGGAGGGCGATTTTCGGCTAGGCCCTTCTCTCCTCCATGAACTTCTCGTAG
>DTXA01000316.1 GCA_012962735.1 Candidatus Latescibacterota bacterium | reverse complement strand
TCTGGAAAGGCGGTTTTGATAAAGACGGAGTATTGTCGCACAAGGTCCGCATAATACTCCGGCCGCATGTTCCCCCCACAGCCATACACCTCGTTCCCGATCCCCCAGTAGGTCACTTTGTAAGGCCTTTCCCTTCCGTTGCGGACCCTCTGCTCGGCGTGGAAGAGGGGCGGCTCCCCGAGCACGTATTCCATCCAGTCCAGTGCCTCCTGTACAGAGCCCGTGCCCACGTTGAGGGAGATGTAAGGCTCCGTTCCTATCTCCTCGCAGTACCGGAGGAACTCGTCCGTGCCGAACTCGTGGACCTCATATCCTCCCCACCATATGTTCTTCCGCACTCTCCTATCCTCCCCCACCCCCTCCTCCCAGTGGTACTGGTCCCCGAAGCATCCCCCAGGCCACCTCAGCACCTCGAGGCCGAGTTCCGCCAGGAGCCTCTTCACCCCGCTGTGGTATCCCCGCTCGTCCGCCCCCTCTTCACCCTTCCCCAGCCATATCCCCCCGTATATGCATCTGCCTAAGTGCTCCGCGAAATGCC
Source organism: Candidatus Latescibacterota bacterium (assembly GCA_012962735.1). GTDB lineage: Bacteria > Latescibacterota > 4484-107 > B68-G9 > B68-G9 > B68-G9. Next base: position 5,462 of record DTXA01000316.1, on the reverse strand, counting down.
CGAATAGAAGTCCGGAAACCTCAGCCTCCTGCGGCTCCGGTCGTATCATCACCCGCACTTTCGACATATCTCCCTCCCCTGATGTCTACATTTTCTTCCTCGCAGGTGTTAACAATTAGCTCCAGGCTACCGAGACAGACAGGAGACTGGAAAAATCCCCGGTCTCCCGTCTACAAAGGCCAAGAAATGTGACATTGTCAAGATAACAAAGAACCCCTTCCCCTGTCAACCTTCAGGTCTTGCACAGGAGAATGGAAATCCGTATATTCCGGAACGGGAAAAAGGTGCCCCTCCCCCTGCGGGAGGCCAAGCTCCGCTACGGCCTGGAACTTGCAGAGGCCATGGTGAGGGGAGAGGTCCCCTGAAGCATCCTCCGGGCTTCCCTATGGTCGGGGTCGAGTTCTAAGGCCCTCCGGAAGGCCTCCTTGGCCTCCGCTTCCTTCCCCAAACCCAGAAGCCCCAAACCTCTGATATAGTGGCCCTGGGCGTCCTCCCGGGCCTGGCCGGCTTTCACCAGACCCTCGAAGCATTCCCTGGCCTTCTCGTCCCGACCGAGCTTCTTCAAGGCACGGCCACGTTCATACTGGAGCGGGGAGTCGGAAGGATGGACCTCGAAGGCGGCCCGTTCGTACGCTTCCCAGGCTCTTTCTCCCTCCCCTAAGGTCTCGTATGCCGCACCTATCCAATACCATACGCCCGCATCCCGCGGTTCAGGAGGCCTGCCCATCCCGATGTTGCGGGGATATTCCGACGCCCTCAGGAAATCCTCCAAGGCCTCCCTGTACCTGCCGGCCCGGAAACGCTCCTCCCCTCGGCCGAGATAGGCCCCCACGTATACCGAGCGCATGGCCACTTCCCCCTCCCAGGGAAGGAAGGTATGGGACTCCAAAAGCCTCACGGCTCTATCGTACTCCCCCACCTCTACACATAGCGCTGCGGTCCTCCCGGCCACCTTCCAGTTGGCCTGTACCTCCGGTGGGGCCTCCGAGAGCCTCCCCAGCTGCTCCCCCGGCGTCTTCCCAGCCTCCTTCAATAGATCGTCCCGTTCTAAGTACAGCCTGAACTCCCTAGGAGCCAGCCTCACCGCCTCGTCGTACTCCCGCATAGCCCGCTCCAGCTCCCCTCTCTTCCAGTACGCTACGCCTAAGTTCCTGCGGAGCACGAAGTACTTCCAACTCCGAGTTGCCCTTTTCCATAGCTCCACAGCTTCCCCCTCCCTCCCCCGGGCGAACAGGAGGTTGCCTAAGTAGTACGCCGCCCGGGCGTCCCCTGGGTCCTGCTCCAAGGCCCTCTCTAAGGCCCTCATGTCCTCCAGCCTGTGGGGGAACACATAATCCGGCGGGGCCTTGCGGGCCCTCTCGTAGTACTCCCCTCCGTTCTCCCCCGCCTGTTCCAGACAGTACCCTAAGTGATAGTACACGAGGGGATGCTCCGGGGCGGCATCGAGCGCTTCTTGGAGCACCTGGACCGCCTCCCCCCACAGCCCGGCGTCCTCGTAATCCGACGCCAGCTCCAGGTACAGCTGGACCTCCCCCCGCAAGAGCCTCCGGAAGGCCTCCCGGTCCTCCTCTCGACCCGTCGCCCTCCACAGCTCCCACGAGGCCAAGAGGTCCAGGGGGTCCCGGTCCAGAGCCTCCCGGGCAACATCCGATGCCTCCCCTGCCCTCCCCTGCAGCCGGAGCACTGCCGCCAACAGCCCCCAGGCCCGCACGTCCTCGGGGTCCAACGCCAGGACACGACGTAATAGTCCCTCGGCCTTCCCATAATCCCCCTCCCCGGCTGCGAGCTCGGCCAGGATGTAAAGCGCCGGAGGGCCGCAGCCCCTGTCCCGGAAGGCGGCCCAGAGCTCGTCCTCGGCTCCGGAAAGGTCGCCCAGCTCCTTCAGGACCGCTCCTAAGAGGTAATGGACCTCGGGGTCGTGCGGGGAGCGATCCGAGGCACGGCGCAGGTGTTCCTCGGCCTCACGGAGCCTTCCAGCCTTATACCTCAACGTCCCAAGACCCTTATGGGCAGGGGAGAAGCCCGGGTCCTTCTCCAAGGCCTTCTTATAGAGCCTTTCCGCCTCGTCCTCCTCCTGACGTTTCTCGTGTCCCCTGGCCTTGACACAAAGCTCCTCCGTGGAGAGCTCCTCCTCCGGCCGCTCCGTGGGGATCTCAGGGGGTTTCCCGGCCTCCGGGGGTTCCAAGGTGCACGAGAACACCTCCCTCTCCCCGGCCAGGACCCTCAAGGCGAGCCTCTCCTCGGCATCTACCGGAACCTCGGCCCGGAAGGGCCTGTCCGGGGCCAGGTTCGTCCCCCACTGCACCAGTACCCGGCCGCCCCTGAGAAGTTCTATGCGGGCGTTCGGTAAAGGCTCGGGGACGTACACACCCAGCGAGGCCCGGCCATCCTCCACTTCTAAGTTGACCGCAGCCTGGAGGTTTGCCCTCCAGAACCCTCCTATCCCCCACACGGGGTACCACCACTCCCTCCAGGTCTCGGTCCCGTGGGGAGGAAGGAACTCCCAATCCTCCTGGGTGAGGAACCTCCCGCTCTGGACCTCGCAGTACGGCCCGTCCTCGTCGCTCAATATCTCCGCCCATATAAGCCCGGAGTCCGCAGTTCCCCAGGTGAAGAACTTCTTCCCCACACACTCCCTAAAGTCCGCTATGTGCACCGCGCCGGCATCCCCTTCGTAATCGTAGTAGCCGAAGAAATCCTCCTTAGAGTCTAAGGCGAACAAGTCCACCGGCCGGGGATGGTTGCGGTACCAGCTTATGTCCACCCCCTCGTGCACCGGGAAGCTCCATATCCCCCTCCCCCGTACTGTGCGGGCCGGACACACGAAGCGCAGACCCTCGGTGGCCGGCACTGCGGCATTGACCCAGAAGTAGAACCGATGCCGAACGGGGGTCCTGTTGAAGAGGCGCACTCCGATCTCCACAAAGGCCTTGCCCGGATATAACGTGATCCCAACCAACCACTTCATCCTGGAGACCCTTTCCAAATCTCCCACGAAGACAGTGGCGCTCCCGTCCGGGTTCTTCCTGACGGCCCAGTCCACGGGGGAGACCGTGGTCACGCTGTGGCCTACCGGAAAGTTGAACTCTATTCCACCCGAGACCCATGCCCCCCTTAGGGCTACCAATCCGGGCTTGAAAACGTTGTTGCGGTAGAACACCTCCCGTCCGGTGGCCTTATCCTGCAAGGAGTAGAGGTGTCCTCCCAGCTCGGGGAGCACCACCGCCTTCAGATATTCGTTCTCTAAACATACCGCCCGGAAGGTCCGCTCCGTCCGCTCCCGGGTCAGGTCGTCCTGCATGGGATAGGGGTAAATGCGCCAGTACGCCCTCCTCCGAAATGGAGGCAGGGGGTCGTCCGGCCCCACACGGTATGCCGGTAGGGTCAGCTCCTCCTCCCATATCCGAACATTTTCCACGAGCACCTCCTTGTTATGACGGCCGGTGTCCGAAGCTAAGGCCAAAAGCGGGGAAGCGTCCAAAACGGCCTTGCTCGTCAGTTCTAGCATCTCGATCGCTCACCTCCTGCGAAGTACAATGTGTTAACCTCGAAAGTAACCATTTCTCCTTTGGTTTGTCAAGCAGCTTTCGTCCGGCATTCGGCTGTATTTTTAGCTCCGAAGCTCGCCTCAGTCTCCCAAGCTCTTATACACTGCTCCCAGCTGGCCCCTCTCCAAGCATCTTGACAACGGCGCCGGTTGGCCTTATCCTTGTCATGAATGAGGGCCAATATAACGACGATATAATGAAAGGAGGAGACGATGGGAGAAAGAGAAAAACCTATGGTGGATATCTACTTGGATGATGAGGTGTGGGGGAAGAAGATCGAGGGGTTTTTGAAGGACGTTTATGCTCTTGCAGCAAGGACTGACGAGATCCACCAGGAGCTCAGGAGACTCCGGGTGTCAGTCCTTATTGGAGCTCTTGTCGGGGCCTTTGTGATTGCTGGGGCTATAGTCGCTACTGCGGTGTTCCTGTGATAACGGCTTTGTCATGGGGAGTTTGTTGCGCCAGGGCTTATCGGATCAAGGAGGTCCCCATGGCTAAGCAGGCGGCCAATCCCTCTACATAGATCAGGATCGTGGGTGACTATGAACTTGGTCCTCAATTTGAACTGCCTCTCGTTCGCCATGTGGCCCTCCAGTTCGTCCGACGCCCGCAGTTTCATCTGAGCAACTCCATCCTCCTGGTCTCGGAGAACCTTCGGCCCCTCGCCTCCATGCGGTAGAGGTACACCCCACCCAGCAAGTCATAGACCGCCAGCCTGATCTCCACAGGGGACGGGAGGGAGAAGGGAATGACAGTATATGAATTGAACGGGTTGGGATAGTTCCGCCCGAGCCCAAATTTGCAAGGTTGAACCCAAAGGGAGCGAAGCTCACCGCCCAATTCGGAGTTCCAGGGACATCGCCTTTTGCCAGCATCTCCTGCCACTGCTCGAAGGTTCAAAGGGCATCCCACGGCCTCCTCCAGGCAGAGACGGGTTTTCGGGTCCGTATGTACATCGACTATCACCGCCATATGGTCGTCCGCCTCGCTTTCTATCTGGCCGCTTATCTCAGGGGGGAACGTCGCCAAAGCCTTTAGAGAATCCTCGATAGAACATATCAGTTCGTACTCTTCAAAATCTAAGCCCTTGCACATAAGCTCCTTCTTGGAGATGGCCTTTAGCTTCAAAAGCAAGGATTCGAGAGATCTTAGCTTCCTGTCGACTTCCTCTATTGAGAACCCCTTTCATCCAGCCCGGTCCTCATAAACCTGGCCAGGGCCGCAAGCTTGGTCACATCCCTGAACTCCTCCCACTCCCAAACCCAAGAGGAGCAGATTGCAGGATCGCGAAGCTTCTTGGCCTCCTCTATGAACTGTGAAAGCTTCCCATCTTCGACGAATCCTTCCTTCCAACGAAGAAAACTGTGAGGGTGTAGATCTCATCCCATACCTCCAAGGCAGCCCGACCTCCTACCTTGGCACGATCCAAGGCGAGCACTATGTATATGGCCCCGAGGGTCTCCTCCTTGCCCTTCCCTATCCCACCGTCTTCTGGAGGTGGCTCAAGCCTGAACATCATCCTCCCGTACCACATCATAGCCCTGAAATACCTCCTCAAAACTTCTATGGGCATCTATCAAGGCCAACACATATTCCGGGACCGGAGTATCCGGGTCTAGGAGCTTGGTAGCCACGGAAAGATAGGCCACATCCTTCCTCAAGATTTCCTTGACCTTAGGATCTTCTGTCTGGCTATGCATCTGTTCCAGCATCGCCTTGTTCAGAGCGTCTAAGTCCGAGCAGAACCTCCCGACCTCTAAAAGCCTGAGCATATTGTCGTAGAGCATGTGGAATGTGTGGAGCACACAGTCCGTTGTGACGAATATGGGAACCTGTCCTTCCTTCAGCTCTTTGTAAATGTCGTACATCTGCTTATAACGGCTCGGGCTGACGAAGAAACCGTTCTTCAAAAGT
>DTXA01000315.1 GCA_012962735.1 Candidatus Latescibacterota bacterium | reverse complement strand
GAGGAGAGGACCGACCGAGGGCTCTGGAATGTAGAGGGAGGATTTATGAGGTATATAGCGCTTTTCTTGGGCTCTTTCGTGCTGGTGTTCGCCGGCACATATCTTTACGTCACACGCATTGAATACCCAAGGAAATACGAAAGTTCTATAAGTCCTGCGGGCTCCGCCCAAGTGGCCACGGGAACGGATTCTATCTTAGGCCATAATGCCCTGAGGGATACCACGAGCTCAAAGGCCGCCGAGGGGCCTGTACAAGCGTCGAAGGGCCCCGAGGAAACAATGGCCATTAAATCGGTATCCCCGGCCGATGCCATCCCGACGCACCGGACCTCTGTACCCCAGAAGGTGGAAGCGCCCAGGGTTTCCTTCTTCAAATTGGCCAAACTTTACGGAGTTATGCGCCCTCAGGATGCGGCTTCCACACTTTCTAAGCTGGACAACGATGTGGTCGTGGGGATCCTTTTGAAGATGGAGGAGCGAAGGGCGGCCAAAGTCCTGGCAGCTATGGGGCCGGATCGAGCGGCCGATCTTACCGCAAGGATGTTGGCCATTAAGAAGGGGATGTGATGAGGTGTCAGATGCCACTGGGAAGGCCTTTGAGCCTCGTCGTGTCCGCAGGTCCGAATTCGAGGAAAGCGGGTGGGGAGGCTAAGGGGATATTCCGTATGTTTTTGGTCAACTTCCTCCTACCTGATGTCCCGCTGGGGAAGTCCTGGGAGGCTTCGGACCTGCGAGCACGAGCTCCCTCCAAGGGCATACCATTGGACTATGTAGGGGCACGGCATGCCGTGCCCCTACTACAAGGGGATGGAGTTTCCAGGGCTTATAAGAGATTGTTGGCCCAAGTCTGGGATGTGACGAAGTTGGAGCCGAGCCGGATGGCCGAAGAGCCAGTGAAAGAAGAAAGGAAGGACGATTCGAACTCGGATAGGAGAGCCTTCATGGGAGAAGAGGGACTTGTTCGGACTTCTCCGCTTCAGTTGGACCGGGAAAGTGAGTCGACAGAGTCCGTCCCTGCCGGATTTAAGGCATCTTCGGTAAGGCCCCAGGCAACTCCGGATAAAGTGGACCTCCCCGGAGGTGTTGAAAACTCCCGATCGGCGCTCAGAGATGGTGTCAGACGTAATGAGGAAGGGGTTTCGAAGGACTTGTGGGGAGGCGAACATCTGCCGTCTTCAGGCTGGCTCACGGCTGAGCCTCGACAGGACATAGCTGGTATCGCTCGATCGGCTTCCGATGGCGGCCCGTCAGACGGACAAGAGGAAGCCCAGCTGGAGGGAGGTCCGCAGAGATCGCCTGCACGTAAGGAGGGTTGGGATGCGGCAATTGTCCGTCGAAGGCAGAACCCTCCCGCCGGGCTTCCGAGCATAGGCAACCGGCGCATGCTGAGTCAGGAGACCTTGCTGTCCACGATCTCCGAAGAGCGTCCAGCCATAGGTCCGGAGGGAGATGCCTTCGAGGAACCAAGGTATGTCCGGAAGACTTATGCCAGCGCGCTTCCCCACCGAGCCTCGATGGGTCGGATCTCGTCCAGGGGACAGAAGGCAGAAAACTGGGGAGAAGGGTCCCAGACCGAAGACCCTCGAAGAGCTCCAGTAGTATCAGAGGCGGGGGATATACCCAAGGAAAATCCCGAGCGGCGGAACTGGCCGGCCGGGGATGTTTTCGGCTTTACAGAGTGGAGGACATCGATACGGGATATCGGCAAACCTCCAAAGCTTTTCTCTATGGAACGGGCATCGGGGGTACCCCAATGGGGAGCATCAAGGGTATCGGATATGTATGCCCTGGATGAGAGAGCAACCCTCAAAATGGAACGTATTCTTGGACAAGATACACAAGCTCGGGGTATCGGGCCGGGCGAATTGCCCTCGAAGGATGGCCTCTTAGAGCCGGTTGGGACGAAGGAGCCGGGAGTATCTCAAGAGGCACTGACACGACGGACCTCGGCCTTGGAAATGCGAGGGACTTCCGAACAAACCTTTGGAATATGGCAAATGGGAGGGTTCACCGCAGCCCGACAGAACAAAGCTTCTGGGATGCAGAACCTACAGAAGATGGATGTTCGCGCCCTTGTGACGAAGATCGAAGAGATATCAGCTCGAGCAGTCCATACGAACCTTTCCTATGGAAGGATAAAGCTTACTTTCAGGACAACTGTGGAAGGGACAGGTCGGGTTCAGATAGAGGTATCGAGGGAACCCAGTGGGGCACTTATGGTCTTCGTGAGGGTCCAGAACGAAGACCTCAGGGATAGACTTTTGGAGGCATCGCCCCAGATCCGACAGACTCTGGCGAAGGGAGGGGTCCAACTGGCCCGCCTGGAGGTCGAGGCGGGGAACCATATGAGCCTAGAACGGGAACGGCCGACGGGATACGAACATCCGTCTCATCGGGAGTCCTCCCACAACTTCCGAAGGAGGAAATTCCGGGAAGATCGCGAATGGATAGGATGATGAGTCTTTGGGGGTTCTAAGCATGGGACGGTCGGGCCGTCCCTTTTGTTTTGCCCCTTTGCCCGGAATATATTGATAAGTATGTGGGCAAACTTTTCCCATATCCCATCAGATGGTGTTGGTAAGAAGATACAATAAATATTAATCTTATGATGTTGGCATACAGCTTGCTTAACCCCTTATATCGGAAAAGGGGGGGAAAAATGAAGGTCCAAAACCTTTCAAACCTGTCCACGGTAGAAGACCTTCGCAAAGGGCAAGTGGGGAAGCTCGAGCTGGGCAAAGAGGACTTCCTTCGGCTCTTGGTCACCCAGTTGCGCTTCCAGGACCCCTTGGAGCCCATAGGGAACACCGAGTTCGCATCCCAACTCGCCCAGTTCAGCGTCTTGGAGCAGATGCAAAACCTCAACGATAGGGTCCAGAAGCTCGCAGAGCTTCACAGGTCCGCCCAGGCCTGGGCGACCCTCTCCCTGCTCGGGCGGACGGTGAAGGTAGGAGGGGACCATGTCCCCCTGTACAGAGGGAAGGCACGTATAGGGTATGCCCTGGACTCCCCAGCAGAGGTGCGGGTGCGGATCCTGGATGGGGATGAGGTGGTGCGTTCCGCCGACTTAGGGGTGCAGCCCGCTGGGGAGCACCTCTGGGAGTGGGACGGGAAGGACTATCTCGGGAGGGCTGTACGGGACGGTGTATATCGATATGAGGTGCTCCAGGTAGGGGAAGAAGGGGACCCCTCCCCTACCCTTACCTATGTGCTGGCAGAAGTCGTGGGCGTGCGTCCCGGAGGGACCGGGGAGCCCCTGTTGGACTTGGGGGGTATGGAGGTAGCGATTTCGCAGGTGCGGGAAGTCGTCAATAAATAGGGGTCCCCAAAAGGTGCCACGAGGAGGTAGATAGCCATGATGCGCTCACTGTTTTCCGCTATGACAGGTATGCGCGACCATCAGGTACGGATGGATGTGATCGGCAACAATATAGCAAACGTGAACACGGTGGGATTCAAGGCGAACCGAGTGACCTTCCGGGAGGAGTTGACCCAAGTGCTCAGGGACGCCTCGAAGCCTTCCGGAACTGTGGGAGGCAGGAATCCCATGACCGTGGGCTTGGGGGTATCCGTGGGCAGCGTGGATACCCTGTTCTCTCAAGGGGCGGTGGAGACCACCGAGAGGGCGACCGACCTGGCCATCCAGGGGGATGGGTTCTTCGTCCTTAGCGATGGCACCAGGAGGTGGTTTACGAGGGCCGGAAACTTCGTCTTGGACGCCGAGGGGAGGTTAGTGTATCCCTCGACCGGGTACGTGCTGCAGGGGAAAATGGCGGATAAGGACGGGGAGATCCGAAGTGGTGCTCCGGTCGCTGACATCATGCTCCCCTTCGGAAGGAAAGACCCGGCCAAGGCCACGACCCTGATCCGCTATCAGTGTAACCTGAACGCAGATTCGGACGCTAAGCAGAAAGTCTGGAGTATGAACAGGCCTTTCACTTCGTGGGCCAGGGTGACCGGGTCCAGAGAGCCGGGTTCCCTGACCATAACTTCGGGGACGAACGACCAACTTAAGATCTCCTTGGACGGCGGGACGGCCCGGACGATAACCATAGCTGCCGGCACCTATGCTGATGTGGATGAATTGGTGGACGCCATAAACGACGCCATAGCGGCCGATTCGGTCCTGAACGGGGAGGTGGTTGCCGAAAACCGGGGAGGGGCAGTGTCGTTCCGCACGGCCGATACAGGGGAGGACGCATCCATAGAACTTCTGGAGGGCAACGGAGGGCTGGCGAACTTGAACATAGCCGATGGAGCCTCGGATACCGGACTGGCCGATGAGGACACGCCGATCAACGAGCTGGCGGAAGGCTCGGTGGATCTGGTGGACGGGGACCAGATCAACATCTCCGGCACCAACCCGGACGGCTCGGTGGTAAGCTCGACTTTTACGTATGGAGCGGCTGACGATGGGACCACGGTCGGGGACCTCGTGGATAAGATCAGCCAGGCCTTCACCGGGGTCACGGCGAGCATAAATGACGGTAAGATCGTGCTTACGGACGACGAGGCAGGGGAGAGCCAGACCTCCATCAGCCTGAACGCGGTGCCCACCAATACGGGTGTAATATCGCTGTACGGTTTCACCAACACGGTCGCGGGTAAGGATGCTGGGACTCATTCCGCCTCAGTATTTGTATACGACAGCCTCGGCAACCGGCATACCGTGGAGATCACTTTCACCAAGGCGGAGGACCCCAACACCTGGACGTGGGAGGTCACAGTGGACGGAGGGCTGATAGCACCGACGGCGGGGTACAGGGGCAGGGTGACCTTCAACAACGATGGGTCCTTGGCCGCCTTCACCTCGGACGACAGCCAGCCCCTGAAGTTTGACCCCAGAAGCGGGGCCGACCCTATGGAGGTAAGGCTCGAGGGGGGACATTCGGGGGCGTTCGACGGGATAACCCAGCTCTCCGCCCCCTCGACCACCATAGCGTCCTATCAGGACGGGCACGGGATGGGGATACT
>DTXA01000314.1 GCA_012962735.1 Candidatus Latescibacterota bacterium | reverse complement strand
GAAGGGAGGTAAAGGACTTCGTATGCGAGCCGCATGCGGCCGTATGCTGCGACCGCAGGGGAAGGGTGTTGAACCTCGTGGCCTCGGAGAGCGAGGAAGCCAGGAGGGCTTCCGCCCTGCTTTCGAGGGAGGGCCCCGATGCGTTGCTTAGAGAGCTTAAGAAAGTAAAGGAACTTAAACTTCCCTCCCATCACGAGGTCTTGGCCTCGGATATCCGGCCCGAGGGAATAAAGAAGGTCCTTCTCAAAACCTACGAGGAGCAGCCCGAGGACTTCGAGAGGCTCTTGGGGGATACAGGGTGTTGGACCGAAGACTATCCGGGCCTTAGCTCTGCTCTCCGAACTGATATACGGGGCTCCCTCGAGCTTCAGGGACCCAGCCAGGTTCAGCTTCGCCCACGGAGGCAAGGACCGACGCCCGTATCCTGTGGACCGGAGGGCCTACGACAGGTCTATAGAGGTCCTGAGGTCGGCGGTTGAGAGGGCCAGGATAGGCAGGAGGGAGAATATGGAAGCCCTGCGCAGGCTGGCGGCCGGGGTTTATCTCTAAGGCCGGTCGTCTCTATTATGGGGCATATATAAGGAGGTGAGGCCCCATGAGAGGGAAGCAGCTCTCAGTGTTCGCCGAGAACAAGCCGGGGAAGCTGGCGGAGATCTGCGGCACCATGGCCGAGGCTGGGATCAACCTGAGGGCGCTGGTGATATCTAGCCAGACGGACTGCGGCATCCTCCGCATCGTACCAGAGGACCCCGAGAGGGCGAAGGAGGTGCTGAAGAAGGCGGGCTATATCCCGGTGGAAACAGAGGTCCTCCTCGTCGAGGCCCAGGATAAGCTCGGGGCTATGGCGGAGATCGCCGGCAAACTGGCGGAGGGCGGCGTCAACATAGACTACGCCTATGTCTCCTCCGCTGGGGGGAGGTTCTTGGCGGTGCTTGGGGTATCCGACATCTCGAAGGCCGAGGGGCTGATAGGCTGAAGTGCAGTACGGGCGGACGTCCGGTTCGTTATGGTGGGGCTTTGTTTCATCTTCTCCTCCGGACTTCCCTCGAGGGGCCCGCCCATCTGAGCTGGTTCCTCACGCTGAAATAGTTCAAGAGAAGGTCGAATGAAACCTTGGGTTTCCTTGTGCCTATTGGTGGGTCTGAGCGTTGGGTGCATCCCCCGGCGGGGGGAGACGCCCCTTTCGCCCTTCACCAGGCGAGTTCTCCCCAACGGGCTCACCGTGCTGGTCAAGGAGGTGCACATAGTGCCCTTAGTGGCGGTGTTCCTGTGGGCCAGGACGGGATCGGCTAACGAGCCGGACTCGTTGAACGGCATCTCCCACTTTTTCGAACACATGTTTTTCAAGGGCACCGAGCGCTATCCCAAGGGGGAGATGGACAGGATCGTGAAGCGGCTGGGGGGATATAACAACGCTTTCACGGGCATGGAGTACACCGGATACTACATAGTGGTCCCGGCCGAGCACTTCGCCACGGCCTTAGACCTACTCTACGATGCCATGACCGCTTCTGCCTTCCTCCCGGAGGAGATAGAGCTGGAGAGGCAGGTCATAGAGGAGGAGATCCGACGCAGGGAGGACTCCCCCACCGCCAAGCTGCATCAAGTGTTCTTAAAGCACCTATTCGAGGGCACCCCGTACGCCCGGCCCGTGTTGGGGACGTTCGAGACCTTGGCCCGCATCGACAGGGAGCACTTCCTGAAGTACCTGAGGGACTATTACGTGCCCAACAACGTAGTGGCGGTGATAGTGGGGGATGTAGAGACCGGGAAGGTCGTAGAGGAGGTCCAGCGGCGCACGGAGGTCTGGAAGCCGGACCCCGAGGTGGAGCGGCGCATCCCGAAGATCTCCTTCGTCCCTCAGAACATCCCTCGCACCTGCGAGATAGAGAGGGATTTGAACCAGACTTATTGGATTTTGGGCTTCCCGGCTCCGGGCATCGGGGAACCCGAGGAGTATCCTCTTGAGGTGGCAGCGACGGTTTTGGGGAGCGGGAGGAGCTCGAGGCTCTGGAGGAGGCTTGTGGAGAGGGAGGGTCTGGTGACCACGGTGAGCTCGTGGTATTGGCCGCTGCGGTATGCCGGTGTGTTCGGGATAGAGGCTCACTTTCCGCCGGAGAACCGGAAGAAGGTTGAGAGGGTGGTCTGGGAGGAGATAGGGAGGCTCAGGGACGAGCCTGTCGGGGATGCGGAACTGGAGAAGGCCAAGACCATGTTGCTGGCCGATTTCGCCTATGAGAACGAGTCCTGCGCTGACATCGCCGAGACCTTGGGGTACTATGCGATAGTGTCCTCGGTAGGAGATGCTCTGGAGTATCCCAGGAGGGTTCGAGAGGTCACAGCGGAACAGGTGCGGAAGGCGATCAGGCGGTACCTGAAGTCCGATGCATACACCCTCTGTGTGCTGAGGCCCCACCAGGAGGGGTCCAAATAGAGGTGAGCCCACATACTTCATAAGTCTCTGCGTTGCCTCCTCGGTTGCCCAGTAATCCATAGGGATTCTATCGGGCTTCTCCCGCCTGAGCACGGCCAGCCACCGTTCCTTTGGAGTCATCGTCTCCTTCGGCATGGCCTTCCTCCTATATTTCTCTTATTTCTACCTTGCGCATCCTCTCTACGAACCCCATCGCCACCCTCCGCGCGGCCTCTGCGAAGTCCGGCCCCGAGGATGCGTATAACACAGCCCGGGAGACGTTGACGATCACCCCCCTTCCCTCCCCATCGAGGCCCTCCCGCACCGAGGCCTCCAAGTCCCCCTTCTGGGCTCCCACACCGGGTATTAATAAGGGCAAACAGGGGGCGACCTCCCGGACTTTCCTTATCGTCTCTGGCCTCGTGGCCCCCGTCACCAGGCCTACTTCTCCGCTTCGGGCCCACTCTACAGCCCTCTCCGCCACCCATAGGTACAGAGGTTTTCCCTCCGCTTGGAGGAACTGGAAATCCCCTGCCGACGGATTGGTGGTTATGCACAGCACGAAGGCAGCGCCGTACCTCAGAAACGGCTCTATAGTGTCGAAACCCATATAAGGGTTCACCGTGACGGCGTCCACGCCCAGATCTTTGAAGTACGCCTTCGCATACATCTTGGCCGTATTGCCTATGTCACCTCTTTTGGCGTCCAAGATCACCGGTATCGAATCCGGGATAGCCTCTACGGTGTCCTTCAATACCCTCCAACCTCGCTCCCCTAAGGCCTCGTAGAAGGCGATGTTGGGCTTATAGGCGCAGACGAGGTCTTGGGTGGCGGAGACGACCTCCCTCAGGAAGGCCCCTACGTCCCCCCGCACAACATCGGGAAAACGTGCGGGGTCTGGGTCCAAGCCCACGCACAGGAAAGAGCGAGAGCGCTCTATGGCATTGCAGAGCTTTCCACGAAAGCCCTCTGGGGCATTCGACATCGACGCCTCCCGAGGGACATGGCACGCCATGCCCCTACTTTTCTATCGCTGCCCGCTGTGCGTTGATGGCCCGGATCTTTTCCGGGTCGAACTTCGGCCTCCGGTCGTAGGTGTAAAGCCCGTTGACTTCCTGTTCGACGTCGTAGAGCTGG
>DTXA01000313.1 GCA_012962735.1 Candidatus Latescibacterota bacterium | reverse complement strand
CATTTGGATGGATAACCGGGATGTTTAACAAATGATCTCTTACTGGATGTTCATCTAGAATACAAGTGACTGTCATATTCCGGGGTAAGATATTGCTTTGAAGAAGATCCTGAAAATGAACGAGACCGGGGAGAGGCGGGTGATCAAGACCTGGTCCCGTCGGTCTACCATCATGCCGGAGTTCGTGGGGCACACGCTTGCGGTCCACAACGGGAACAAGTTCGTCCCGGTGTATATTACCGAAAATATGGTGGGACACAAGCTCGGGGAGTTCGCCCCCACCCGGACCTTCCGGGGGCACGGGGGCAAGAAGGCCGAGCGTCAAACCAGGCTCAGGAAGTGAGGGGTGATGGAGGGAAGAGCAATAGCCAGGTACGTGAAGATCTCCCCTAGGAAGGCCCGGCAGGTGGCGGAGTTGGTGCAGGGGAAGCCGGTGGAGGAGGCGTTGAACATCCTGCACTTCTCCCCCAAACGGGCCTCGAGGCCCATAGAGAAGGCCATCCGGTCGGCGATGCACAACTTGCTCCAGCAACGCACCGAGGGGAGGAAGGAAGTGAGCGATCTGTTTGTGGGACAGGTGCGGGTGGACGAGGGACCCACCAGGAAGTGGTACATCCCCAGGGCTATGGGCCGGGCCACCCGTATCAGGAGACGTTCGAGCCATATCACTGTGGTGGTGACGGAGCAAAAGGAGGTTTAGTTGGGCCAAAAGGTACATCCGATCGGCTTCCGGGTGGGGATCATCCGGACATGGGACTCCCGGTGGTTTGCGGGGAAGAAGGACTTCCCTCAGTTGCTCAAGGAGGACTTCACCCTGAGGCGGTACATAAGGAATCGCCTTCGGCATGCTGCGATCTCGAGGATCGGTATCGAGCGTGCGCCCAACCGGGTTACCATAGATATATACACGGCCAGGCCGGGGGTGGTGATCGGGAGGCGAGGGGTTGAGGTGGACCGCCTTAAGGAGGAGCTTCAGTACCTCACCGGGAAGGAAGTTGTATTGAACGTACAAGAGATCCGACGGCCGGAGCTGGATGCGCTTTTAGTGGCGGAGAATATAGCCAGGCAGCTGGAGGGGAGGGTCTCCTTCAGAAGGGCGATGAAGAAGGCTGTGGCCTCGGCTATGAGGGCTGGGGCTGAGGGCATAAAGATCAGGTGTTCGGGAAGGCTCGGGGGGGTGGAGATAGCAAGGACCCACGAGGAGAAGGAGGGCAGGGTGCCTCTGCACACCCTTCGGGCGGACATAGACTTCGCTCGGGCCACGGCATATACCATCTACGGCACCATAGGCGTTAAGATCTGGATCTTCAAGGGAGAGGTCTTAGAGCCCCAGGATATAGGCAGATAGGGGTCCAAATGAGCGGAGCGGGGAACTTTTTATAGATAGGGGGTCGGGCGATGTTAATGCCTAAGAGGGTGAAGTTTCGTAAGCGGCAACGGGGCAGGATGAAGGGCAAGGCCCTGGCGGGAAACGAGGTGGCCTTCGGCGAATACGGGCTTAAGGCCTTGGAGCCCGGTTGGATCACCAGCCAGCAGTTGGAGGCGGCCAGGGTGGCGCTGACCCGGCACGTCCGAAGGGGGGGGAAGATATGGGTGCGGGTCTTCCCGGATAAACCAGTGACCAAGAAGCCGGCTGAGACCAGGATGGGAAAGGGCAAGGGGAACCCGGAGTACTGGGTGGTGGTGGTGCATCCGGGACGGGTCCTGTTCGAGCTCGAGGGCATACCCAGGGACATAGCTCAGGAGGCTATGCGATTGGCAGGGCACAAGCTTCCTATCCGCACGAAGTTCGTTGAGCGGAGAGAGATATAACCTATGAAGGCGTACGAGATCCGGAATATGACCTTGGAAGAGGTACGGCGTGCCCTCCGGGATGCGGAGGAGAACTTGGCGAACCTTCGGATGCAGCAGGCGTTGGGACGCTTAGAGGACCCGATGGGCCTCAGGAAGGCCAAGCGGGAGGTTGCCAGGTTGAAGACGGTCCTCAGGGAACACGAACTGGGCATCCGGAGGCTGGCCTCGGGAGAGGCCCGGTCATAGGAGGGCGTATGGAGCGGGGTAAACGCAAGGTCCTGGTAGGCCAGGTGGTGAGCGACAAGATGGACAAGACGGTGGTGGTGGAGGTGACCCGCACCTTCCGCCATCCCCTGTATCAACACGTGATACACCGGAGGAGCAAGTTCATGGCGCACGATGAGGGAAACGTCGCCAAGGCGGGGGATTTGGTGGAGATCATGGAGACCAGGCCCCTGAGCCGGAGGAAACGGTGGCGGGTGGTCAAGGTGATCTCGGAGCGGGGGATTTCAGGATAGGGGTGTTGGGAGATGATACAGCCTTACAGCAGGTTGCGGGTTGCGGACAACACTGGGGCCCGGGAGGTGATGTGCATTCAGATCCTGGGCGGAGGGAATCCCAAGTACGCCCGGGTGGGGGATGTGATAGTTGCCTCGGTGAAGGACGCCCTGCCCGGAGGGTCGGTGCACAAGGGGGATGTGGTGAAGGCGGTAGTGGTGCGCACCAAGAAGGAGGTCAAGCGGGAGGACGGCTCGCTCATAAGGTTCGACGAAAATGCGGTCGTGCTCATAGACGACCGTAGGGAGCCGCGGGGAACCCGGGTGTTCGGGCCGGTGGCCAGGGAGCTGAGGGAGCGACAGTTCATGCGCATCGTATCCTTGGCTTCTGAGGTACTTTAGGGGGAGATCATGCACGTGCGGAAAGGCGATACCGTGTTGGTATTGACCGGGGAGTACGCGGGCAGGAGGGGACGGGTGTTGCGGGTGTTCCCTAAGGAGGGACGGGCCCTGGTCGAGGGGGTCAATATGATCAAGCGGCACACCCGGGCCCGCAGGGCCGGGGAACAGTCCAGGATATTGGAGAAGGAAGCGCCTGTGCATGTCTCGAACCTTATGGTGATATGTCCCCGATGCGACCAGCCCACCCGGGTGAAGAGAAAGGTCTTAGAGGACGGCAGCCGTGCCCGTGCCTGCCGGAAGTGCGGGGAGATGCTGTAGGAGGGACCGTGGCGGAGGAGGCTTACGTACCGAGGTTGAGGGAGCTATACCATCGTGAGGTAGTCCCGCTCCTCATGGAGCGGTTCGGGTACAAGAACGTTATGCAGGTGCCTCGGCTGGAGAAGATCGTGCTGAACATAGGGGTGGGGGAGGCCACGCAGAACCCGAGCAGTCTGGACGGGGCTATGGCGGACCTTGCGGCCATCGCCGGGCAGAAGCCGGCCGTGCGCAGGGCGAAGAAGTCCATCTCCAATTTCAAGCTGAGGAAGGGGATGGCCATAGGCTGTACGGTGACCCTGCGGAGGGACCGGATGTACGAGTTCTTAGACCGGCTGGTCACCTTCGCCCTGCCGAGGGTGAGGGATTTCCAGGGGCTCTCCACGAGCTCGTTCGACGGCCGGGGGAACTACACCTTGGGGGTCAGGGAGCAGATCGTCTTCCCAGAGATAGATTACGACAGGATAGATAAGGTTCGGGGCTTGAACGTGACCATCGTCACCACGGCCCGGACCGACGAAGAGGCGCTGGTGCTGCTGCGAGCTTTGGGGATGCCTTTTCGGGAATAGTGAACGCCTTGGAGGTGTAATGCCGAGGAAGGCGCTGTTGATAAAGGCACAGAAGGAGCCCAAGTTCAAGGTGAGGAAGTACAACCGCTGTGGGAGGTGCGGCAGGGCCCGGGCGTACTACCGCAGGTTCGGGCTCTGCAGGATATGCTTCAGGGAGCTCGCTCTTCAGGGGGAGATACCCGGGGTGGTTAAGGCGAGCTGGTGAGAGGAGAGGGTTATGGTTACAGATCCGATAGCCGATATGCTCACACGCATCCGAAATGCGCTGCAGGCCAAGCGCTCTCAGGTGGACCTGCCGGCCTCGAGACTTAAGCGGGAGGTGGCCCACATCTTAGCCGAGGAGGGTTATATAAAAGGGTACACCTCCTTAGAGGATGGCAGGCAGGGAATCCTGCGGTTGTATCTCAAGTACGACGATCAGGGTAGGCCGGTGCTCCAGGGGCTCAAGCGGATGAGCCGCCCGGGGAGGCGGTTGTACGCCGGGAGGTCGGAAGTGCCCAAGGCTATGGGTGGCATAGGCACGACGATCGTCTCCACATCCCGGGGGGTGCTCACGGACAGGGAGTGCCGCAAGCTTGGCGTTGGAGGGGAAGTTCTGTGCATGGTGTGGTAGAAGGGGGTGATAGCGGTGTCCAAGGTGGGGAAGATGCCGGTTCCCCTGCCGGAAGGGGTAGAGGTTCAGCTAGAGAAAGGCCGGTTGACGGTCAGGGGCCTCAAGGGGGCCAACACAGTGCCCATCCGGCCCGAGGTGGAGGTGCGGGTGGAGGACAGGACCCTGCAGGTGTTCCCGAAGGGCGGAGGGCGAGCGGTCCGGGCTTTTTGGGGGCTCACCCGGTCTCTTATAGCAAACGCCGTTGAGGGAGTGACTAAGGGGTTTGAGAAGCGGCTGTTGATAGAGGGGGTGGGGTACAGGGTCGAGCTTCAGGGGAAGGACCTGAAGCTCTCTTTGGGGTTTTCCCATCCCGTGGTCTTTTCGCCCCCGGAAGGGGTGGAGTTCCTGGTGGAGAGCTCGATGGCGGGACCGGGTAGGCCGGCGGTGGTGGTCGTGCGTGGGATAGATAAGCAAAAGGTGGGGGAAGTGGCGGCCGAGATCCGGGCTAAAAGGCCTCCGGAGCCATATACGGGAAAGGGGATAAGGTACAGCGACGAACAGGTGCGCCGTAAGGCGGGCAAGACCTCGAAATGACGGACATAAAAGCCCTATTGGCGGTTTTCTGGAGCGTGTTTTTAGCGGAGCTTGGGGATAAGACCCAGATCGCCACGTTCTGCTTTGCCTCCCAGAAGGGGCTGAGCCGGACGGAGGTGTTCTTAGCGGCGGCCTCTGCGCTTGTGGTGTCGTCGTTGGCCGCCGTGGTCTTAGGAGCCCAGTTTGGGAGGGTGCTTTCCCCCAAACTCATCCGCCTCGCATCGGGGATGGCATTCATAGGGCTCGGCATCTGGGTGCTTTGGGGGCTTAGAGCGTGACGGGGGAAAGGATGACGAAGGATAGGGTTCGCATGAAGCGGAAAGCCCTAGCGAGGAGGCACCGCCGCATCCGAAAGAAGATCTTCGGAACCCCGGAACGACCGAGGTTGGTGGTGCACCGGGGGAACCGGAACATATATGCGCAATTGGTGGACGACGTCCGGGGGATATGCATCACCGGGGCGTCCAGCCTTTCCCCAGAGGTGCGGGAGCAGGTAGAGAGGTTGGACGGGAAGGTGGCGATAAGCTTCGAGGTCGGGAAGTTGCTGGCGCAACGGGCCTCGGCGAAGGGGATAAAGAAGGTAGTGTTCGACCGCGGGGGATATCGGTATCACGGCCGGGTGAAGGCCTT
>DTXA01000312.1 GCA_012962735.1 Candidatus Latescibacterota bacterium | reverse complement strand
TCTCCGCCCCCTCGACCACCATAGCGTCCTATCAGGACGGGCACGGGATGGGGATACTGTCCGGGATATCCATAGATGCGCAGGGACGCATCACGGGCACGTTTACCAACGGTACCTCTCAGGTGTTGGCCCAGATCGCTTTGGCGAACTTCACGAACACAGAGGGGTTGAGGAAGGCGGGGAACAACCTATTCGAGCCCACGGCTAACTCCGGCGATCCGGTCATCGGTCTGGCGGGGACCAACTTCCCCATCTCCTTAACACCTGGAGCCCTGGAACTGTCGAACGTGGATCTCGTGCGGGAGTTCACGGATATGATAGTTACCCAGAGGGGGTTCCAGGCTAACGCCAGGGTGGTTACCGCCACGGACGCCATGTTGGACGAAGTGATCAGGATACGGCGATAAGATAGGATACAGGTCTTAGTTTACTGTGGGGCAATATGATAGTTGTCACCCGTCTGAACGGGGAACCCCTAGTGATCAACTCCGAACTTATAGAACTGGTCGAGCGCACCCCGGATACGGTGATCACCCTAACTACAGGAAGGAAGTTACTTGTACGGGAATCGGTTGAGGAATTGATCAGGAGGGTGTTGGATTACAAAAGGAAGATATTCTGGTATCCCATTCCCCGGGAGCTGTAGGGATGGACCTGGCGACGATCGCTGGAGTATTGGCCGGGGTCTTCCTGATCGCCTTTGCCATAGCCCATGGGGGAGGGTTAGAGCTTTTTATCCACTTTCCTTCTATGCTGATCGTTGGAGGAGGGACCCTGGCGGCTACATTGGTCCATTTCCCCTTGGGCGATATTTTGAAGGTGTTGAAGGTCGTACAGAAGGCCTTTCTGCACAAGGCCCCCCAACCCCAGGAGACCATAGCCATGGTGGTCGATATGGCCCGCAGGGTCCGCAGGGAAGGAGTGTTGGCCTTAGAGTCCCAGATCGAGGAGGTCCAAGACCCCTTCCTAAAGCGTGGGGTGCAGCTGATCGTGGACGGAACGGAGCCCGAGCTTATACGGGACATCCTTTCCAACGAAATAGCGGCGCTGGAGGAGCGACACAGGGAAGGCCAGAGCATATTTTCCTCCATGGGGACGTATTCACCGGCCTTCGGAATGATCGGGACCCTGATAGGTCTGATACAGATGCTGCGCACCTTAGAGGACCCGACTAGGATCGGGGGCGGGATGGCCGTCGCTCTTATAACGACGTTTTACGGAGCACTGGCGGCAAACCTCTTGTTCTTGCCCATAGCTGGGAAGTTGAAGATGCGTTCGGAGCAGGAGGTGTTGGTCAAGGAGATGATCTTGACGGGCCTTTTAGCTATACAAAGCGGGGATACCCCAAGGATCGTACAGGACAAGATGATGGCGTTCCTCTCCCCCAAATACCGAAGGGCCTTAGAGGAGGTAAGAGTATGATGTTGAACAGGGAAAGGAAGAAGGAGGAGGGGCCCAGGGGTGCGCCTAGGTGGATGGTCACATATGGGGACCTGATGAGTCTGCTTTTGACCTTCTTCGTGCTCATCGCCTCTTTCTCTTCCATAGAGCTGGCCAAGTTCAGGCAAGCCATAGGTTCGTTTTTGGGAGCCTTAGGGGTGCTCGAGAGCGACCGGGGTAGGGTCACCTATTCGGAGACCTTCGTGGCCTACCAGACCGCTTTGAGCCGTTCCTTGGAGTGGCTCTCCTGGTACGTGCATCGAGAGGGGTTCGAGGACATGGTTTCGGTCTACAGGACGGATGAGGGGCTGAGGATACGCATAAGCAACCCGCTGTTGTTCGATATCGGGAAGGCAGAGGTAAGACCTAAGGCCAGGGGTCTTCTACGGGAGATCGCCTTTATGTTGGCCGATCTGCCCTGTGAGGTCGTGGTGGAGGGGCATACCGACGACCTTCCGATCTACACCCAGAAGTTCCCGTCGAACTGGGAGCTTTCGGCGATCCGGGCTGTAAACGTGGTCAAGGTCCTTATGGAGTACGGGGTCTCCCCCGACCGGCTCGCGGCAATGGGGTACGGGGAGTTCCGGCCTTTGAGGCCCAACGATTCGGAGGAACACAGGGCGATGAACCGTCGGGCGGAGCTCTTGATCTGTTGGCTGGAGGAAGCTCGTGAACGAACTGGCCAAAAGACAGGCCCAGGAAGAGCAGAGGCCTCCGGAGGAGCGGCCAAGCGATAAAAGGAAATTGTTCTACCTTTTTTTTCCGCTACTTGTAGCTGTCAATGCTCTGGTTTCGCACTACCTTATAACCCATTTCCTGGTCCCCCCTCCCCAGGTGGCGGTTGTGGAGACCGAAGAGGAGCCAGTGCGAGAGGAAGAAGGGCTGGGGATATACGTGATAAAGGATCTGATAGTCAACCCTGCCGACACACGTGGGACCAGGTTTTTCCTGGTGTCCTTAGGCTTGGAGTACTCGCCTCGAAACGCCGAGGATAGACTTATGCGGCAGGAACCTCGGATACGGGATAAGCTGATAACAGTGCTTTCGGAGAAGACCTTGTCGCAACTTGCGGACATAAGATATCGAGAGTCTCTCAGGGAGGAGCTCCGTCGGGCGGTGGAGGAGAGTTCCGATAGGGTGAGGATATCGCAGGTCTATTTCGTCAAATATGTGCTCCAATAGGGGGGATAATGGGTAAAGTTCTATCTCAGCGAGAG
Organism: Candidatus Latescibacterota bacterium; assembly: GCA_012962735.1. Lineage (GTDB taxonomy): Bacteria > Latescibacterota > 4484-107 > B68-G9 > B68-G9 > B68-G9. The sequence goes on along the minus strand of DTXA01000312.1, from coordinate 5,908 downwards.
ATAGATGCTCTCCTCTCTGCGGCACCGGAGGAGGTGGAAAGAAAAGAGCCTGAGGTCAAGTTCTACGACTTCAAGCACCCAGACCGTCTCTCCAGGGACCAGGTCCGCGTGTTGCGGACCGTACACGAGGGCTTCTCTCGGGTGTTGAGCACTTACCTTTCGACCACGGCGAGGATGATGGTCGATGTGGAACTGGTTTCGGTGGACCAGGTGATGTATATGGAGTTCACGATGGGGATGTCCAACCCGACTTGCATCTACATACTGAAGATAGAAGGCCTGTCGGGAAATGCTCTGTTGGAGATCAGCCCGGAGCTTGTGTTCTTCGTGATAGACCGCCTGTTCGGAGGACCGGGACAGGTCGTGGTCGAGAACCGTCCTGTGACGCTCATAGAGCAAACGGTTCTGAGGAAGATCGTGGAGCGGATGCTGGAATTCTTGGACAGCGCATGGGCACAGGTGCATCCTATGGGGTTCAAAATAGATGATTTCGAAACCAATCCCCAGTTCGTGCAGATCGCTCCTGCCAGCGAGCCGGTGGTGGTTTTCCCGTTCCAGGTCGCCCTCCGGGAGCTGAAGTTTCCGATGAACATCTGTTTTCCGTATTTCGTCTTAGAACCGGTTCTCAAGAAGTTCACCCCCCGAAGCTGGATGGCGATCTCCAGGCAGGAGAGCGATGAGAGAGCCGAAGAGCATATACAGGATGTGTTGAAGGTCACGGAGGTCGAGGTGGTGGTGGAGTTGGGGGAGGTATATATTTCGTTACGTGATCTTTTGGAACTGGAGGAAGGGGATGTCCTGATTTTGGACAAGAGGGTAGAAGAGGAGCTTAAAGTCAAGGTGAACGAAAGGCTGAAGTTCTTTGGAAGGCCGGGGGTATATCGAAATAGGAAGGCGGTCCTGATAGCCAGGGAAGCCTCAATTGAGGAGCAGGAGGAGGATGATGGCTCGCTGTGAAAGGAACTGGTTGAGAGCGCTGTTCTCGGAGAAGATGGGAGAGACGCTGAGCGTGCTTTTGGGGCAGGATGTACAGGTGGAGGAAGCTGGGGACGTCAGCCTGGGGGAGGCCAGGGAGGCTCTTTCGGACCCCTACGTAACCGCTCTCATCTCCACTGAGGCAGGGACGTTGCGCCTTCTGTTCCCGACAGAGCTGGTCGCTAAGGTGGCTGGGAGGATGACTGGGGAGGAAGGGAAGGGGTTCTCCGAGGGGCAATTGGACGCCCTCAAGGAGGCGTTAGGGCAGGTGGCCGGGACCTTGGAGGCCGAGCTCGGGGAGGCCTCGTTTGAAGTGGAGGTCGAGCTGAGCCCTCTGTCGGAACTGGAAGGGCCTTTATCCGGCCTGGTCCTGCGCATAGGGGAGGAGGGAATGGTCTTTTTGTCCGACGACGGAGGGCGGGAGGAGCAAGTGACCGTACGCCCGGCTAAGTTCCCCTCGCTTGAATCCCAGGAGGAAATTCGACAGCCTCGTAACCTCGAAGCTCTTATGGACCTGGAGCTTGTTATCTCGGTGGAGCTGGGGAGGGTGAGGATGAGGATCCGGGAGATACTACAGTTGGGCCAGGGGGCCATAGTGGAGTTGAACAAGCTTGCGGGGGAACCGGTGGACCTATTGGTGAACGGGAAGAAGTTCGCCGAGGGAGAAGTGGTGGTGATAGACGAGAACTTCGGGGTGCGGATCACCTCTTTGATGAGCCCGAGGGAGCGGCTTGGGGCACTTTCGTAGGGGGAGCTGTGACGGTAGGAATTGCGCTGCGGGCGGTTTTGGCCCTGGGCGTCGTCGTCGTCCTCATGTACCTCTTCTTCCTCTGGATCAAGCGAATGTATTTGGGCCGGAAAGGGATGGGGAGATTGCTGCGGGTTTTGGATGTGGTTCCGGTGGGGTCTAAGGGCGTTGTCTGTGCCATCCGGGTGGGAGAAAGAGTGCTGATCGTAGGAGCTACCGAGGGGATGGTTTCGCTGCTGTGCGAGCTGGAAGGCGAAGAGGCGGCCGAGCTTTTCCCCCAGGAGGAGGAATTTCCAGGACTCCTCCAGGCAGCTGTGGGGAAGCTCAAGGGAAAGAGGGGATGAGGAAAATAGCCGGCATATTCGGAACGGCGGTTCTTTGGACCGGCGAGACATGGGCACAGTCGTTGCCCAAGGTTACGGTCGGGATGGAGCCTGCGAGCAACCCCGGGGATGTCTCGTTGACCTTGCAGGTCCTCTTCCTGCTGACGGTTCTGGCCTTGGCCCCTTCCATTTTGGTGATGTTGACGTCTTTTACCCGGATCGTGGTGGTGTTCTCGTTCCTCAGGCACGCCCTCGGGACGCAACAGTCCCCGCCGAATCAGCTCCTTATAGGCCTGGCGCTCTTCCTGACGGCCTTTGTGATGGCACCCGTCTGGAAGGATATAAGCGCCAACGCACTACAACCTTATATAGAAGGGAAGTTGCCCCAGAAGGTCGCCCTCCGGAAGGCGATGGAGCCGATGCGGGAGTTCATGTTCCGCCAGACCAGGGAGAAGGACCTGATGCTCTTCTTCAAACTTTCCGGGAGACCGAAGCCGGAGGGGCCACATGAGGTCCCGACCCACGTTTTGATACCGGCGTTTATAATAAGCGAGCTTAGGATAGCTTTCCAGATAGGTTTCCTGCTTTACGTTCCGTTTCTGATGATAGATATGATCGTGGCGAGCGTGCTTATGTCTATGGGGATGCTTATGCTCCCCCCGGTTATGATATCGTTGCCTTTTAAGTTGTTGCTTTTCGTGCTCGTGGACGGTTGGTATCTTTTAGTGGATTCATTGGTGGCGAGCTTCGGGGGATAGATGACGCAGGAGTTCGTGCTGCAGGTGGCATCTTACGCTCTGTTCACCGCTTTTAAGATAGTAGGGCCACTTTTGCTTGTCGGTATGGCGGTCGGGATCGCCGTGGCCCTCTTACAGGCGGTGACCCAGGTGCACGAAATGACCCTCACTTTCGTTCCCAAGATATTAGCGGTGGCGATCACCGTAGCGCTTATGCTGCCATGGATGTTGGATCAGTTGCTCTCCTTCACCAGGGGCGTGTTCTCGATGATACCTGTGGCCGCCCATTAGGATAAGCCCCAAAAAGTGTGGAAGATCGGAATATAAAATTGTGCATTTCCAGGGGGATGGATGGGTATCTCGACGGATGGGCTGGAGTGGTTCTTTCTGACCTTTGTAAGGGTGGCCTCTATGTTGGTGGTTATGCCGGTATTCGGCTCTCGGAGCGTACCCCGTCCGGTGAAGGTGGGGACGGCGTTTTTCCTGACCTTCGTGACCTTCCCCCTCATCCGGACCTCCGGAAGGCCTCCCGGAGAGCTGGTCCCGTTCTTTGGGATGGTCCTGCGGGAGGCGACCCTCGGACTTGTGGTGGGGTTCGTATCCGGAATGTTCTTCTACGGGGTGGAGCTCTCAGGACAGGTGGTGGGGATACAGATGGGGTTCGGGGTCGTCAACGTGATAGATCCACAGGCAAACGTACAGGTGCCGCTCATAGGGCAGTTCCAGCAACTTTTGGCCGGGGTGCTCTTCCTCTCCCTGGACGGCCACCACATCCTGTTGGAGGCCTTAGCAGAGAGTTTCCGACGTGTGCCCTTGGGTGGATGGTCCCTGTCGATGGGGACAGCCGAGGGTGCGGTGAGGATGGGAGGGATGGTCTTCGCACTGGCCTTCAAATTCAGTGCCCCGATCATAGCAGCCTTGTTGCTTTCTAAGGTCGCCCTTGGGATACTGGCCAGGACAGTGCCGCAGATGAACGTGTTCATAGTGGGGTTGCCGTTGACCATAGGGATCGGGCTTTTAGGGTTGGCTCTCTCTTTACCCTTTTTCGGTTACGTCTTCGGCAAGGCAATAGCCCAGCTCAGCAGGGACCTCGGGGCGCTGCTTAAGGGGATCTTCTGAGATGCCCGAGGAGACGGAAAGGACGGAACAGGCCACGCCGAGACGACGGCAGGAGGCCAGGAGGCGTGGAAGCGTCGCCAAGAGCATGGAGGTGAACTCGGCCTTAGCGCTTTTGGGAGGGACTTTGGTGCTGTATGTATGGGGAGGGCATATGTTGAGGGGTATGGCCGATGTCGTCCAGGGGGTCTTAGCCGGGACAGGGACGGCAAGGCTCACCCCCGTGGAGGTCCAGAGGTACGCCTCGGCCGGGTTGGTGTTCTTAGGAACTTTATTGGGACCGTTTCTCGCCGCTATGGTGGTCTTCGGACTTGCGGCGAATTACGCCCAGGTAGGGGTGCTGTTCTCCGGAGAGCCGCTCGTGCCCAGGTGGGACAGGATAAACCCGGCTGCGGGGTTCAAGAGGATGTTCTCCAAAAGGGCTTTATTTGAGCTGTTGAAGGGTGTGTTTAAAATCGTGCTCGTGGGATGGGTGGCGTACGGGGTGTTGAGGGGGAGGATGGAGAAGTTCTTCGAGATGGCGGACTGGGATGTGGGGGAAGTGTTCGGGTTCATCGCTTCCACGGCCTTCATGGTGTTGGTCAAGTCCGGGTTGGTCCTGTTGATTTTGGCCCTTTTGGACTACGGATTCCAGCGGTGGGAGTATGAGAGGACCCTCAAGATGACCCGCCAGGAGCTGAAGGAGGAGTTCAGGCAGACCGAGGGGGACCCTTTGGTGCGGGCGAGGATAAGGAGCTTGCAGAGGCAGCTTGCCAGGCAAAGGATGATGCAGGCTGTATCCAAGGCGGACGTGGTGGTCATTAACCCCACCCTTTTGGCGGTCGCCCTCATGTATATCCCGGAAAAAATGGAGGCCCCGCAGGTGGTGGCCAAGGGTGCGAGGAAGCTTGCGGAGCGGATCAGGGAGATAGCTATGGAGTACAAGGTGCCGATCGTGGAGGATCCGCCCTTGGCCAGGTTGCTCTACCGGAGGGTAGAGGTGGGCCAACAGATCCCCATGGAGCTGTATCAAGCGGTGGCCAGGATATTGGCGTACATATTTCAGCTTAGAGGTGAGGTATGAACGACTTCGCCGGAAAGATATCGGCCAGGGGAGATATTCTGATAGCAGTGGGGGTCGTGGCGATATTGGGGGTGATGATCATCCCAATGCCGCCGTTCCTATTGGACCTGCTGTTGACCCTGAATATATCGGTGGCACTTACGGTGTTGCTCGTGGCTATGTACACGGTGAGGCCCTTAGAGTTCTCTACGTTTCCCAGCTTGCTCTTGGTTTTAACGCTCTTCAGGCTCTCCCTGAACGTCGCCTCCACAAGACTTATCTTGGGGGACGCCTACGCAGGTCGGGTCATACAGGCGTTCGGGAGCTTCGTAGTGAAGGGGAATTACGCTTTGGGGCTCATTATATTCATGATATTAGTGCTGATCAACTTCGTGGTGGTCACAAGGGGTGCGGGGCGGATAGCTGAAGTGGCTGCCAGGTTCACCCTGGACGCCATGCCGGGAAAGCAGATGAGCATAGATGCTGACCTGAACGCCGGGCTCATAGACGAAAGGGAGGCCCGGATGCGCAGGGAGGAGATAGCCAAGGAGGCGGACTTCTATGGGGCGATGGATGGTGCGAGCAAGTTCGTGAGGGGAGATGCCATAGCGGGATTGGTGATCACGGCATTGGACATAGTAGGAGGGTTCATAGTTGGGGTGGCGCAGAAGGGGATGGGGTTTTCCGAGGCCTTACATACTTATACGGTGCTCACCGTAGGGGATGGCTTGGTGTCCCAGGTTCCGGCTTTGGTGGTCTCTACTTCTGCCGGGATATTAGTTTCGAGGGCAGCTGCAGAGTCTAACTTAGGAAGGGACGTAGCTTTTCAGGTGCTCTCCCACCCAAAGGCCGCCCTCGTGGCCTCGGGGGTTCTGGCGGCCTTGGGCCTGACGCCGGGCATGCCGACGGTCCCGTTCCTGACGCTTGCGGCGGTCGTGGGGGCCGTAGGGTATACCGCCAGGCAGGC
>DTXA01000311.1 GCA_012962735.1 Candidatus Latescibacterota bacterium | reverse complement strand
GCACCATTCCCTCTCACCACCTTAAATGTGACATTGTCAAGTTAAAACTTCAGGTCCTTCATCCTCTCCACAGCTTCCCTCAAACGCCCGGTGGGCACTGTAAGGCTGACCCTGAAGTACCCCTCCCCGCCTTCCCCGAACCCGAGCCCCGGCGTGGTCACCACCCCGGCCTCCTCTATCAGCTTTCCCACAAACTCCTCGGAGGTATATCCCTCCGGCACCCTGCACCAGACGTAACACCCAGCTTTGGGGGGGAACACCTTCAGACCCATATCCCTGAGCCCCTCCACGACGATGTCCCTCCTCTCCTGGTATATGGTCCTCTGCCGTTTCACGGGCTCCTGTGGGCCATCCAAGGCCGCTATCCCGGCGAATTGCACCGCCTGGAAGGCTCCGGAGTCCACGTTTGTCTTCACCTTGCCAAGGCCCTCTAAGACCTCCTCATTTCCAGCCGCCCAGCCCAAACGCCATCCGGTCATATTGTAAGTCTTGGAGAGCGAATGTATCTCGATCCCTACCTCGAGGGCCCCGGGGGCCTCCAAGAAGCTGGGATGGACGAAGCCGTCGTAGGTGATCTCGGAATAGGCCGCGTCCTGCACCGCGATAAGCCCGTAGGTCCGGGCGAACTCCACGACCTCTTCGAAAAAATCCAAGGTCGCCACAGCTCCAGTGGGGTTTGAGGGGAAGTTCAGAAACCAGAGCTTTGCCCTCCGGGCCACATGCTTCGGGATCGCCGAGAGGTCGGGGAGGAATCCCCGCCCTTCCACCAGGGGGACCGGAAACGGTATACCTCCCACCATTATCGTGGCGTTGCGGTAGACCGGGTACCCGGGGTCCGGCACTAAGACCGGTTCACCGGGGTTCACGAACGCCCAAGGCAGATGGGCCAGCCCCTCCTTGGCCCCTATGAGCGTGAGGACTTGGGTCTTCGGGTTCAATTCTACTTTGGCCTTGCGCTTGTACCACCTAGCTACTGCCTCCCTGAAGTCGAGGCTCCCGATATACGAGGGGTACCTGTGGTTGGCCGGGTCCTGTGCGGCCTCGCAGAGCCTCCGGACCACATGGGACGGGGTGGGCTCCACAGGGTCCCCGACGCCGAGGTCTATCACGTCTACCCCACGGGCTACGGCCTTCGTCTTCCTCCGGTCTACGTCGGCGAAGAGATAAGGCGGCAAAGCCCTTATCCTGTCGGCGAACTGGAACACGTCACCCCCTTGTGTTTATGTCCAAACTATATAGCCCCAAAAAGTTCTTCGCTGGAATACTTTTATGCTTATCCCGCTATGTTTTGCGCTCCTTTTTCTCCGCAGCCGGGAAGAGGATGTTGTTGAGGATGAGCCGGTATCCGGGGGAGTGCTTGTGGAGGGATAGCTGCGTGGGCGGGTCCCCAACCCGGTGGCGGTAATCCTCTGGGTCGTGTCCGGCAAGGAAGGTGAAGGTCCCCTTGCCCAGGTTCCCATGGATGTATTTGACCTCGTCCGTGCCCTCCACCTGTCCAAGGACGACTACGGACTTTTTGAGAAATCTCTTGTGGAAGGCCGAGGTCTGCCCGAGGAAGCCCTTCACGATCTGGGTGTGGTTCTGGACGAGCATTGTGGGCACTGGGTCGTACTTGGCGGAGAAGTCGAAGAGAGTGAAGGCCTCGGCCTCCGGTCCCATCCCCACACCCCCGTAGGGCTGCACGTCTATGTCCGAGAACTCGTACTGGTACGGGTCCAAGATGACGTGGAAGTTCTCGAACGCGAAGGTGGGCGAGAAATCGAGCTTCTCCTGGGCTTGGGGGTCGGGGGGGTCCCCATCGTACACCGTGTCGCAGATGTCGGTCTTAGCGGCCGCCAAAGCGATGTCTATGGTGTCGGTGGCCGAGCACATTGCGAATAGGAACCCCCCTTTCCGGACGTATTCCCTTATCTTGAAGGCCACGGCTTTCTTGAGCTCCGAGACTTTAGTGAACCCCAGGCTTCGGGCCGTCTCTTCGTGGTACCGCTGGCGTTCCCTGTACCAGGGGGTGTTGTGGTACATCGCGTAGAACTTGCCGTACTGGCCTGTGAAGTCTTCGTGGTGAAGGTGGAGCCAGTCGTACTCCTCTAACTGGTCCTCCAGCACCTCCCTATCCCAGAGGGTGATATAAGGGACCTCTGCATATT
>DTXA01000310.1 GCA_012962735.1 Candidatus Latescibacterota bacterium | reverse complement strand
GGGTCTCTCCTCCACTCTTCAAGGGATACAGGAGGGAACCAAGTGTTGCGGAACTCTACGAGCTTGTCCAGCTCGTGTGGTTCAACTTCCCGCACTTCCATAGGCTCGTTCCCTTAGATTAGTGACATATCTCTTCTATCCCTTTCCCGGGCAAGCTCGCACGCATACCCCGCATATGTAGTGGCCTATACGGTGTTCCCTGGCAAAGGTCTTCAGGTTCTCGAAGCATCTGTGGAAGTCGTATTCCTCGGGCATACTCCCGAGCGCCTCCGCTGGACATACCTCCACACAGGCCCGGCAGTCCCCACAATCTCCCTCCACAGGCTCATCGACCTTCAAGGGCAGGTCGGTCAGGACAGTGACGTAGCGCACCTGGGCTCCGAAGCGGGGGTTCACTAAGAGGTTGTTCCTGCCGATCCATCCGTGGCCGGCGAGCCTCGCTACGTGCTTATGGGATAAGTGGGCTCTCTGGCACTTCCAGTCCACTATCTGGGAAGCTGGTATCGGCATGGCCCTGGCACCCTTATCCTGGATCTGAAGGGAGAGCAGGAAGGCGGTTCGGTCCAACAGATAGTTGGCCTGGCGGTAGTGCCATTGGTATAGGAGGGTGGGGCGGTCGACTATTCCCTCCAACACCGTCCGACTCAGGCGCACGCCCATAGAGATCGCAAAGGGCAGGTCGTTCCCCTCCCGATCGGAGAGGAGGGATCGGGCCTCCTCAGGGTCGAATTTAGCCACTCCGAAGAGGGCTATACCCTGTTTGAGGGCGAAGGCTTTAAGTTCTTTGTAGTTGCCTTCAGAATCGGCTTTCACCCTCTCCCTCGCTATGGATTAAGCGGAACTGGTCAAACGTGTACAGGCCATGCTTAACCTCTATGAGCATCATCAGGTCCCAATTTGTCTTACAGGCCAGTACAGCTTCCACAGGTACAGATTATGTTTCCCATCTCTGGCCAGGAATACCGTGAGAACTTTCCCCTGGACTGCGATACTTGGAAGCTTACATTGTGTTCTCATCCTCCCCCCCTAAGGGGAATTTGAGCTTCCACCGATGCTCTTTAAAGTCCGAGGCCTTCAACCGGTGCCCAAGCGATCTCCATTCGGACGCATATCTGCCGGGCGTTCCCATATAAGGCTCGCAAGAACAGAAGAGGTCCTATGCAGGGTCCTTCCCAGGGCCCTCCAGCGCACCTTTGGTCCCATCAGTATCCCAGCGTCCCGGATAGCCCTGGCGGAGAGGAGGAGGTAAAAAACGCCGGAGGCCCCGGTGAGCCCGGCCACGATGTGGGTACCGACCGCCCGCAGGAACTCCGGGAAGGGGAAGATCACCACCAGGAAGAGTCCCATCTGTGTGTCCGCCGCTAACTTGCCCAGCCAATTGGGTCGGGTCAAGATGTTCCCGAGGCCGAGGAAAGAGCGAAGGTCCATCCCGGACGTCCAGAACACTAGACCCCACAGCCCCCTAAGGACTATGAACCTCCCCAGGACCAGAGCCGTAAGCCAGAGGGGGATGAGGTGGGACTTAAGCGAGAGGACGAGGTAACCCAGGCCTACCATAAGCTTATCTCCTAAGGGATCCAGGAATTGCCCCATCAGATTCTTGCCCCTACCCCTGCGGGCCATGGGACCGTCCAATAGGTCGGAGAGGACCATGTAGACGACCAGGGCACGGGTATATGTGCCCGGTACGCCCTCCCGAAGAAGGAAGACGACGAATGGGGGAACGAGCAGGATCCGGCTTACGGTGAGGAAGTTGGCGACCCGGTGGGGCCAGGAGCTATGCCGGGGCATGACCAGCCTCCCTCAGCATCTCTTCAGCATAGCGCCGGGCGGTAGGGGAGATACGGCCCCCCCCGAGGAGGCGGGCTAGCTCCCGGACCCTCTCCTCCCCCTCTACCGGGAAGACCTCGGCCACCGTACGGCCCCGCTTCCGCCGCTTGCGGGCCACTAGATGCAGGTCCGCCATACAGGCGATCTGGGGAAGGTGGGTGATCGAGAGGACCTGGTGGGAACGTGAGAAGTCTTTGAGTTTCCTCCCGACCGCATCCGCCGTGCGGCCAGAGATGCCGATATCTATCTCGTCGAACACGGCCATAGGCACGGCGTCCACCTCGGCAAGAATGGACTTCAAGGCAAGCATAATCCGGGATATCTCGCCCCCGGAGGCCACTTGCGCCAGGGGGCGGAGGCCCTCCCCAGGGTTGGCCGCTAAGAAAAACCGGCAGATGTCAATGCCCGAGGGACCGGCCCGGAAACGCCGCCCCTCGATCTCCACAGGTCCTTCCGGGTCCTCCTCAGCTTCGAGGTGCACTCGGAAGGAGGCCCCTTTCATACCCAGCTCGGAAAGGGCATCCTCGACGGCCTCAGAGAGCCTTCCAGCCGCCTCCCGACGAGCATCTGAAAGCGTCCGACAGGCCTCGGACAGCGCCCTCCTGGCCTCCTCCAATCGAACCTCCACCTCCCTTATTTCCTTTTCAAGTCCCTCCGAGGCCTCCAGTTCACCTCTGATGAAATCCCTGTACCTGAGCACCGCCTCTTCGGATCCCCCGTACTTTCGCACCAGCCTCTTGAGGACCTCCAGCCGCTCCTGCACCTCCTCTAAGCGCTCTGGGTCCACATCTATCCTACCAGCGTACTCCCTGAAGAAACCGGCTACGTCCTCCACCTCGTAGAGGAGACCCCTGCAGAGGTCTACCTGTTCCTTCAAGGAGGGGTCCACCTTGGCCATCTCCTCCATGGTCCTCGTACCCTGGCTCAGGCGGGCGACCACGGAATCCTCCCCTTCATACAGGAGGTTCACCAGGGCAGAGGCGGCCTCCAAAAGCTCCTCGGCGTTTTCCAGCACTTTTCTTTCCTCCTCGAGTCGCCCCATCTCCCCGGGCTGCGGCTCTGCCTCTTCTATTTCTCTGAGCTGAAACGCATAAAGCTCCCTACGTTCGGATACAGCCCTTTGGCGGTCCTTGAGGTCTCGGAGGCACCCTTGTAGCTCCACGAACTCCCCGTAGAGCCGGTCCACCTCCTCCACGAGAGGTTCCAGCCCCCCGAATCTATCCAAGAAGCCTATATGGGTCTCTTCCCTCAGGAGAGCCTGGTGCTCGTGCTGGCCGTGTATGTCCACCAGGACATCCCCCACGGCCCTGAGCAGGTACAGGGGGACCAGCCTCCCGTTTATGTAACACCTGCTCCTCCCGCCGGTGGACACCTCCCGGCAGAGGACCAGCTCCCCTTCCACCTCCACCCCGAGCTCCCTGACAACCCTTAAAGCTGGCTTCCACTCCGAGAGGTCGAAGAGCCCCTCCACCCGGCATCGGTCGGCCCCTAACCGTACGATGTCCGGGGAGGCCCGCCCGCCCAAAAGCAAACCTAGCGCTTCCACCAGTATGGATTTGCCTGCTCCGGTCTCACCGGTGATCACGGTGAGGCCGGGGCCGAAGGGGAGGGAAACCTCCTCGATTATGGTGAAATCCTTTATGTGCAGTTCTCTGAGCATACTTACGAAGAGAGGTCGAAGCACTCCAGGTCCGCATCGGACATCCCCCTAAGACAAAAAATATACATTTAGGTCTTCCGAGGCAAGGGTTTTATATACCCAAAGAGTCTATGCTTGATTTAGACTAAATGGAAGGCCCTTTCAAGATCTGTCTCAGGCAGACTTTTCCTTGACCGGCCGGTAGTTCGGAGTTATATTTTGTCCGTTCTACGGATCGGACGATATTCCAACGTGCCGCCTTAACGATCTGGAAATGGTGCGTTCCGCTATCGGGCTGAGCTCGAAGCGGAGGAGCTGAAAAGGGCGCCAGATCCAGGAGTGCGGCGTAGACCTGGTATTGGTATACGTCTATTAGGAAGATAGCCTGGTCCGATATGCCAGCTATCTCCTGGCATCGACGGACCTGGACATGTTGGCCATATCGGTTGAAGTGGGGCAAAGGTATGGGCTAAAGGTGCACGCGGCCTTAGTAGCCCTGAAATGTCCATCCGAGAGAGTCATACGGGAGCACCCCGATTGGTATGTGATCAACCGGCATGGGGTAAACTGTATCGAGGTTCCCCCTTACGTAGAAGGGTACAGGTGGCTCTGTCCCTCGAGCTAGCTGCCTTCGGGATGGCAGTGGTTGTGTCCATGGTGAACTTCGCCCTTCCCCTCTTGGCGATGCGGTTGGGCGCCTCCCCGTTCCAGTTGGGGGTGGTGGGTACTGTGGGGCCACTTTGCTATACTCTGGCCGCTCCCTTCACCGGACGGCTGGCGGACAGGCTCCGGCCCAAGCGGCTGATGATCGCAGGGGCGGTGATCTATGCGCTGGTGTATACAGGGATAGTGTGGACCGAACGAGTGGAGGACCTGCTCCCGCCTGTGGGCCTGGGGGGTGCGGTCGTGGCCCTTTTCTGGCCACCTCTTGCGGCGTGGATAGCGGAGGGAAAGGACCGGGAGGCCTTGGCACGGGCCTTGGGGGAGTACAACGTGGCGTGGTGTACGGGGGTGGTGGCTGGGCCCCTTTTAGGAGGACTGGCCTTCCATGTGAACTTCCGACTTCCCTTCTGGGGTGCTGCGGGGCTGAACATGGCAATTATAGCGTTGCTTGTTGGAGTCCCCGGGGGAAGCGGGGCTCCGACCAGGGCTGAGGCTGATCCGCCGAGTGGTGTAAGACACCCGATGCTTTATGTTATTTGGGTGGCTAATTTTGCGGGATATTTCGCATTAGGCACGGTAAGGGCTTTGTTCCCGAAGCTGGGGACGGAGCTGGGCTTCTCCCCCAAGGCCTTAGGAATCCTTATGGCCTTGATATCGCTGGCCCAGTTGGCCACATTCGTCCACTACCGGACCAAGGCCGGAAGAGACGTAAGAGGATTGAAGCCGCTCGTAGCCGCCCAAGCTTTGGCAGTGGGGGGGATGGGGCTTGTATCTATCTCTAAGGAGGCGTATGGGTTCGCCTTGGGGTTCCTGCTGTTGGGTTTCCTGCTCGGCACAACGTATTCCCTCAGCCTTTTCCACAGCCTGTACGGACAGGTCCAAATGGGAGCATACAGCGGACTGAACGAGGCTATCGTGGGGAGCGGCATCCTTGTGGGCCCCTTTGTGGGGGGATGGGTCGCCCAGCACTCTGGACTCAGGGCTCCCTATGTGTTGTGTGCTTTGATTGTTGCTGGTGCAGTGACGATCGAAGGGGTCCTGTTGCGGCATGGGGCGAGGAATTCCCCGAAAGCTGAAAGGCCTTGACAAGGAGGGGGCATTTGCCTATTTTGCTTCCGTCGGTTATCTGAGAGAGGGAGCCAGTGCAAATTCTAAAGGGGGTTGAGATGCGTTGTTTGGGAGCTTTGGGTCTTGTATTGGCCCTATGGACCGGAGTTCCAGCTGGGGTGTTCGACACCCCGCAGACCGTTCCGAGGGGGGCTTACGCCGTGGGTATAGAACATCAGGTCTGGGTCGAACCCTTCTCCTTGGGGTTGTTCGAACATCTCGGCTACGGGATAGGTGGGAGGACGGACCTGGGGATACACTTAGGAGTGGAGGCCGAAAAGCCAGCCTACATCGGGATGGACTTGGAGCGCAGAGTCTTCGGGGGAGGCCGGGGGCCTATGCTTTCGATCTCCGCCGGCGCGCACTACCAGGACAGCTTATGGGTGGACCTCAGGGCCTCGTTCGGCTTCGGCTTCCCCCAGTTGGTCGCCTACTTCGGGGTGGATGTGGACGTCCCGGTTCAGGAAGCCTCCGAGGCTCCTGCGGTGTTATTCGTCGGAGTTGGATTCCTGGCTAACCCCTCGCTGGAATATCGGTTCGAGGCGCTCTTCGGGTTGGGGGAGGAAGAGCGTCAGGGGGTGAACATAGGAGCTGTCTGGCGCTTCTGACTTGCGGCAGGGCTTGCCGATCGCTGCCTCAAAGGAAGAAGATGGAAAAGCGGACGGCAGAACGCACGGTGACCATCCGCAATAAACTGGGCCTACATGTGCGCCCGGCGTCCCTGTTGGTGGAGAAGGCCTCTCAGTTCCGCTCCAACGTGTACCTCGTGCGGGACGGGGAAAAGGTCAACGGGAAGAGCATCATGGGGGTACTTTCCTTGGCCGCCGAACAGGGCAGTCGCCTTACGATACGGGCGGAGGGGGAGGACTGCGAGGAGGCCGTAGAGGCGCTTTCGGAGCTAGTGGAGAGGGGATTCGATGAATAATGAGCTTGTACTACAGGGGATAGTTGCTTCCCCAGGTATTGCGGTGGGACAAGCCTTCCTCTACGAGAAGGAGGACTTCTGGATAGAGGAGCGCACCATTTCGGACGGGCAGGTGGAGGAGGAGGTCCAGAGGTTCCTGAGGGTCATAGAGGAGGTGAGGGGGGAATTGAGAGAGACCCGGGAGCGTCTCTTAGAGGAATTGGGGGAGGAGCCGGCCAGGATATTCGACGCTCATGTAGCGATGGCAGAGGACCAGGCCATACTCGAGGAGACGGTGGACCGCATCCGGAGGGATCGCAAGAACGCGGAGTTCGCCTTCTTTCGGACCCTGCGCAAGGTGGTGAAGGCCCTCAGAGCCTCCGAGGACCCCTACCTACGGGAGAGGGTATACGACGTATTGGATATACAGCGCCGTGTGGCCTCCCGCCTCATGGGGGAACCTTCCCCCTCTCTGGCGCACTTAGAAGCCGAGGCCATCGTGGTGGCCCGCAACCTCACCGTCTCGGACACGGCGCATATGCACCGCCAACACGTTCTAGGGTTGGTGACAGAGGTAGGAGGGAGCACCTCCCATGCGGCTATATTAGCCCGAGCCTTGGGGGTGCCGGCTGTGGTGGGAGTCCAGGGGGCCACTGATCTGGTGGAGCCTGGAGACCTGGTGGTGGTGGACGGGTACCGGGGCGTGGTCCACCTTAACCCGGACAGGGAGGCCTTAGAGACCTATCGGAAGCGCCGCCAGAGCCTGCTGGAGCAGGAGGCTCGGCTGTCGGCCCTGAGGGACCTACCTGCCGAGACGACCGACGGTCACCGTGTCTCCCTCGAGGCCAACATAGAGTTCCCAGAGGAAGTGGCCTTGTGTCTGGAGAGTGGGGCGGAGGGGGTCGGGCTATACCGGACCGAGTTCCTTTTCTTGGTGCATCCCCACCTCCCGACCGAGGAGGAACAGTTCGAGACCTATTGGAAAGTGGCGCGGAAGATGGCCCCTCGCCCCGTGGTGATACGCACCCTGGACCTTGGAGGAGATAAACTCGGTCTTTCCGCCCCACCGGAGGCGAATCCCTTTTTAGGATGGCGAGCCATACGGGTTTCTCTGAAGCATCGGGAGGCGTTCCTCTCGCAGTTGAGGGCCATACTCAGGGCGAGCCGTCTGGGCAACGTGAGGATTATGTTCCCTATGATATCGGGGGTTGAGGAGTTCTCGGAGGCCCGGGAGATGGTAGAACAGGCTAAGGCCCAGCTCCGGCAGGAAGAGGCGGAGTTCGACCCAGACTGCCCTGTGGGAGCTATGATAGAGGTGCCGTCCGCGGCCCTCACCGCGGAGAGGTTGGCCAGAGAGGCGGATTTTTTCAGCATCGGCACCAACGACCTGGTCCAGTATACCATAGCGGTGGACAGGGGCAACGACAGGATCGCTTACCTGTTCGACCCCTTCCACCCGGCTGTGCTCCGGCTCATATATGAGACCATCCAAGCGGGACATAGCCACGGCATCCCGGTGGCGCTGTGCGGGGAGATGGCTAGCAACCCCCTGGCCACCCCGGTGCTGTTGGGCATGGGCCTGGACGCCTTCAGTATGAACCCCAAGTCCATCCCGGAGGTCAAGGAGATCGTCCGGAGGAGCAGCCTGAGCGACGCCAGGGAGGTCGCCCGGAGGGTACTCCAGATGGACCGGGGCGGGGATGTGCGGGACTTCCTATCGGATGTGCTCTAATGTGATGGACGTCACTTCGGAAAGGCCTTATAGGGCCTATCTTCAAGTAGCGGCAGAGCTGGACCCATCCAACTCAGAGGCCCACTTCGGCCTGGCAGTCACGGAGATCTTGATGATCCTCCAGAACGAGCGGGTGCAGGAGGCATTAGATAGCCTGTCTTTCTATCTTGGGGAGGAAGGGGCCTGTAAGCCGGCCTCAGGTCTTGTCCCCAACACATAGCCCGTTTCCCCTTATGGTGTATGGAATGGCCCGGACTGGCCTTCAGCCAGGAGGAGGGGCGGTCTGGAGGCAGCCGTGGCATTCATAAGGTCCGAGACCGACTCCCAGGAGGACGACATCATAGTGGATGATATATCAGTATACGGTTCCGCATCTTGAGTATAATGACTCCCTGGGCGAGATGTATTATTGGCCGGAGTGGGAAGAAGAGCAAATTTAGCTTGTTCTTGGCCATATTTCGGCTGGCCCCGCCCCCCCCCGGAGGGCCTTCCCAACCTGCCTGGATTTCACTTCGGGCAGATGTCCATTTACATGTACCGTTCCGGAAATACCTCCTCGGCCTTTGGGAGATGGAGCGTGTCCTTGACCTTCAAGGAGCCTTCTGGGGATTTGGGGCCGGAAGATGATGTTCTCCGGAAGGGTGCCGATAGGGGCCTCCGGAGAACTCTCGGCAAGCCGGACGGTTGAGATCGCCCTGAGCTGGAGGGAGGAGCGATGAAGGCTGTGGTCCCCGTCGCCGGAATGGGAACCCGACTCCGCCCCCATACCTACACTACCCCCAAGGCACTCTTCCAGGTAGCAGGCAGGCCCATCTTAGCGTATATCTTAGACGAGGTGGTGCACCTGGACATCGGGGAGGTGGTGTTGGTGGTCGGGCATCTGGGGGATAAGATCGTGGAGTATGTGCGCGGGGAGTACTCCGAGCTGGGTCTTTATGCGGTGGAGCAGGAGGAACAACTGGGGCTGGGGCATGCGGTGTACCTCACGAAGGAATACGTGGAGGGGGAACCCGTTCTCATAATATACGGGGATACCATATTTGAGGGCGACTTCCGGGAGGCCCTGAAGGGGGATGCGGACGGGAGGATAGGTATCAAACCCGTGGAGGACCCGAGGCGGTTCGGGGTGGTCGTGGTGGAAGGGGGCCGCATAGTGCGCCTTGTGGAGAAGCCCTCAAGTTTCGTGTCCGATCTAGCCATAGCTGGGGTCAACTTCGTGCAGAACACCCCCTTGCTCTTCGAGAGCCTGGAGACCATCGTAAGGGAGGACAGGAGGACCAAGGGGGAGTATCAGCTCACGGACGCGTTTCAGGAGATGGTGGACAGGGGGGCTAGACTCGAGCCATTCCCTGTGGAGAACTGGTTCGACTGCGGAAAGCCGGAGAGTCTCTTGGAGACCAACCGGCACTTGCTCTCCAAGCGGGGGGATGCCCCCGAAGTGTCCGGGTCTGTGGTCCTCCCTCCCTCGTTCGTGGCCCCGACAGCCCAGATCGAAAGCTCCATCGTGGGCCCGTACACCTCGGTGGCTGAAGGGGCCCGCATAGAGGGGTCCATAGTGCGGAACAGCATCGTGGGGGAAGGGGCGTTGGTACGGGGGTGCCTCTTAGAAGGGTCCATAGTGGGAGACAGGGCTCGGGTTTTGGGGGGATATCAGCGGTTGAACGTAGGGGATTCCTCGGAGGTATCCTTAGGCGCTATCTGAAGGGGGAATGTATGGACGAGCACGAAGGTGGGACCATCATCCCGGCCATACAGTTGGGAGTGCGCAGGGCCTGGCGGGGGATAGAGTTCGGAACACGGGAATGGTGGCGGGAGTACCGGCGCTTCATCCACGAGCTACCTGTGCCAGGAGAGGCGTGGCTGGAGCCGGAGAGGGTCCAGGCCGGGGAAGAGGTCTACTTGAAGCTCTCCTTCCGTGTGGGGGCCAGAGGCATAGACCGGTACGGCCACATAGCCGTGGAGACCCCGTTCCGAACCCTCCAGCCTCTCGCACCGGATACTGTGCTGCGCTCTCGTACTCCATATCTGTCCGTATCGTGCACGGACCCGAGGTCCCACTTGGACGTCACCTGCTCCGACGGGATAGTGGACATATTGGTGCAGGCCTATCCGTTGGAGGAGGGGGAGATAGTCACCGTACACTTCGCCGATCCGCTCGGCAACCCCATCCGTATGCCCGAGCAGAGCTTGCGCTATCCCTTCCCGGTGGCCTTAGACGTTGACAACAGCGGACGGTACCGTCGCATCGCCTCCTTCCCAGTTCTCGAGGTGACCGGGGGATATCCCCGGTGCCTATACGTGGTCGCCCCGTCCGCGGTCCAGCCGGGTGAACCGTTCCGGGTGAGAGCATTGGCCTTGGACGGCTTCGACGGCAACCCCAGCCCCGGATACTCGGGTCATGTGAGGGTGCTGTGCACCGATCCCTTGGCCCAGGTCCCCTGTGAAGCGGAGATATCGGACAACTACCTTGCACTTTCCGGGGTCGTCCTCAGGACCCCTGGGGTCCATACCATCACCCTGTTAGACGAGCACAACGGATTGATAGGGCAGAGCCCCCCTATAGGGGTTGACTTCTTCCCCGAGGGCTGGAGGGCCTACTTCGGAGACATCCACGGCCACAACGAACACTGCGACGGACGGGGAACCGTGGATGAGTACTATCTATGGGCCAGGGACGTGCGCATACTGGACTTCTGCGCCCTGACCAACCACGTGGAAGGGGCCAAGCGACTGCCAGTTGAGGACTTCTGGAGGCTCGACATTGCCAAGGCGAACGATTACAACTCCCCCGGAAATTTCGTCGCATTCGTGGGGTTCGAGTGGGGGGGATGGACGGTGTGGGGCGATAAGTGTGTGTACTACCTGGAAGGGGACGGTCCATACTTCCCGGCCAACGAGCCCGTGGCCGACACCCCCGGGAAGCTATTCGCACGACTTGAGAGTAGAGACGCCATCGTCGTGCCCCACCACACCAAAT
Source organism: Candidatus Latescibacterota bacterium (assembly GCA_012962735.1). Taxonomy (GTDB): domain Bacteria; phylum Latescibacterota; class 4484-107; order B68-G9; family B68-G9; genus B68-G9. The sequence goes on along the minus strand of DTXA01000310.1, from coordinate 1,060 downwards.
ACGGTGGAAGGACGGTATGGGACGAGCACGACCCCCGCTGGGAGCCGGTGGTAGAGATCTACTCGATATGGGGCTCCTCTGAGTGCTACGGTGAACACTCGGTTCAGGCCGCATGGGAGCGGGGGTATAGGTTGGGCGTCATAGCGGGCTCGGACGACCACACCGGACACCCGGGCACTCCCCCCGGGGGCCTCGCCTGTATCCTTGCCGGGGAGCTGACCCGAGAGGCGCTCTTTTATGCCCTGGAAAGCCGAAGGTGTTACGGCACGACCGGAGCCCGCATCCTTCTGGACTTCCGGGTCAACGGCGTGCCGGTGGGGGGCGTGGTTCGAAACACCGAGACGGTAGAGGTATATGTGCGAGTTGCGGGCACGGCCCCCATCGAAAAGGTGGAGATACTGAGGGATTCGGAGGTGGTGTACAGCGCGGATGGGGACGGGAGGGAGGTGACCCTGCGTTGGAGGGAGGTGCGGGGGCGTGGTCGGTATTACTACGTACGAGTGGCCCAGGCGGACGGCCATCTGGCGTGGTCCAGCCCTATATGGATAGAATAAGGGGGAGATATGCAGAAGCGGCACCTTTTTACCTCGGAGTCGGTTGCGGAAGGACATCCGGACAAGATGGCGGATCAAATATCGGACGCCATCTTAGACGCCATGTTGGCCCAGGATCCTTACAGCCGGGTGGCTGTGGAGACCCTACTGACCACCGGCATGGTGCTCGTGGCCGGGGAGGTCACGACCGACTGTTACGTGGACATCCCCATGGTCATCAGGGACACGATCCGGGACATAGGCTATACCAACGCCGAGTACGGCCTGGACTACCACTCCTGCGCTGTGCTCACAAGCATCCACGAACAGTCCCCGGACATAGCCCAGGGTGTGTTGGAGGGCGAAGGCCTGCATATGGAGCAGGGGGCCGGGGACCAGGGGATGATGTTCGGGTTCGCTTGCACGGGGACCTCTGAACTGATGCCGATGCCCATTATATTGGCCCATAAGCTTGTGAGAAAGCTGGCAGAGGTACGCAAGGAAGGGGTGTTGCCGTACCTCAGGCC
>DTXA01000309.1 GCA_012962735.1 Candidatus Latescibacterota bacterium | reverse complement strand
TAAGGCCGGGGCGAGTCTGCAACACAATAATAGGGGATGCCCATAAAATAATAACTTTATAGTCCTCTCCAAGCTCCAACTGCTCGGTTTTGGCGATCTTCTCGTTGCACCCCCACAGCTCCAGCAGGTAGTGCTGTCCAAGGACCCTCATGGCACACCTCCTTGTTAGGCGAACCCGAAGTTTGTGTCCCTGATACTCACCTCCTCCCTTAACTTCAGTGAAGCCACAAACCGGCTGTTGGCCAAAGCTGCCGATCATAGCCTGTAAAATGTAACTGTTCACTTAGCCCAGCTCACCAGTACACACACGCCACAAGGGCACATCCTATCCGCTCCACCAGGTGCTCTGCGGAGAGCGCCCAAAGCTCTTGCAGCTCTATGCTCCTGACCCGGAAGGCCTCCTTCACCATATCCCTCGCCAACGCCTCTGCCTCCTTTCCCCTCCCGGCCCGGGCCTCCATCACCACCCCGAAGCCTTCAGATCCTATCCCCACCGCCAAGGCCGCTGCTATCGTGTCCCCTGGGATAGTGCCAGCGTGGGCCACGTATACGACCGGCACGAAAGCCCCCTTCGGGAAGGACGGAAGGCTCTCCTCCCGACGACATCCGGGTGGGATTATGCTGCTGACCTTGACGAGGTTGACGTCCCCGATCCCTGCGTCCAACAAAGCGTTGTCTAAAGCGTTCAGCTCGGTCCCCCCCTCGGCAGTCCCCCGTACGAGACAGAAATGGTCCGCCCTCAACGCATTTCCTCCCCGATGCTTTAGTGAACTAACCGCTCACCAACTATGCCGTAGCCATCTCCTCATCCTCTACGATCTCTCCCTCAATCGGTACGTTCTCTAAATGGGTCTCCTCCACCCTTTCTATTCTAAACCAGCAAGATCTGTACCATATTCCCTTAGGCTCTGCCTTCACTGGAAGGTAATCCCACGCCTTCATCTCCCTCTCATAACCCCAACTAAGGTAGGCGTTGAAGTCGTGGATTATATCCGTGATTGCCATCCCGAAGTCCTCCACGAGGATTTTTTCCAGCTCCCTCCACTTCCACAGCGAGGACTCCGCCCTCGTAAGCCCAAAGTACCCTGCCCCTCCGAGGCCCTTCAGGCCCACGACCCCCCTACCTATGAAAGCCTTGAGGGCCGGGAGGCTCTCACTCGGGTCGGTCAGGAACACATCGAACCTCCCCACCAGGTCCTCGGGGAGGGGGTCCCGGAAGTCCGCCCTCCGGGCCTCGAGGTTATGGAACCCGACCTCCCGGGCCTTGTCCTCTATGAAGTCCAAGAGCCTTTCATCTATATCCAACACCACCACTTCCTTGGGAGCTCCGGTGAGGGCCAGGGCGAGGCCCGCCAAGTCGTCGTCCCCTAAGACCAATATCGCATTCCCCTCAAGGTCCCCCCTTGCGGCCATGAGCACCACCCTTGCCACTGTGCTCTCCTCGGTCACATAGCCTTGGTCATACTGCCTTAGGGGTTCGGGACGCTCTAAGGAAAGCCCTTTGAACTCCCTCAGGACCTTCATATAGGCCTCTACGTGCACCGCCTTCCCGCGGCACCAGGGGCACTCCAGCCTCCTGGCCCTGGATATGTCGTTCTCCCTGCAGAAGCATTCCCCCTTTTCGGTCAGCCGGACCTCCTCCCCCACCACTGCCACGAACCCCTCCCGTTCCAACTCCCCCACAAGCCAGCTTGCCAGAAGCATCGGCACCTCCGAAAGGTCCAGGACCTCCCAGAAGTCCCCCGAAGACCGAAGGGCTGAGAAGAGGCGTCCTATATCCCTCTCCATAAAGAACCACTTGGACTTATCCTTAAGCCTTCCATACAGCTCCCCTACAGTCATTCTGCCTCCTCGGAGTATCGTTCACTTTAAGGAGGCCTTCTGTCTAATACAAGCTAACTGGAGACCTTAGGGGCCCCCAAAAAGTATCCCAGCGAAACTTTTTGGGGCTATAAAGAACGCCCGCCCCGCCTCTGGAGCAGGGCCGAGGCCACGAACGCCACCACCATAAGGCTCAGGAGCACCAAGGTAGCGTGCCCATACCGCCCGGACGAGAACTCCACCAGGTCGTATATCCTGCCGAACAAAAGGGAGACCCTGGCCATCACGGTATATCCGAACGATGCTCCGAACGAAACCATGAGGAACAAAATCCCGGCCCTCGCTAAGGTGTTTATCGGCCCTTTATGCTCCATCGAGAAGAAGAAATACGTCAGCACGCTCACCACGCCGAACGCCGTCAGGAAATTGGAGAAATCCCCCCATCCGAACCTGATCCCCTCTAAGCCCCTTGAGATCAAAGGGACCACGGTGCTCTCCACCTGTCTGAACAGGTACTTGGATATCATCCTCGGTATCTGCACCCCTGCTCCGAAGCCCATGACGAAGGCGAAGGCCCACCTGCTCAGCCAGGATATCCTTGGGAAGAACCTGGTCCATATCAGAAGCCCTAAGACGGTGGGAACTAAGAGCACCATCCTCCCCTCCCGGAACAGCGGCGTCCACCATTTGGGGAGCATGAAGTTGAATATCAGCACCGTCAAGCTGTATCCGACCGATACCCCTATGTAGAGGTGCTCACCGAACTTGAAGAAAGGGTTATCCTTGTAAAGGAAGCTGAATATCGCCAAGGTCAAACCGGCCGCGACCCAGACGCCCAGAACTTCCGGCCCCATCACCTTCCCCCTTTGCTCAAGAAAAACACCAGGTTGCTTAAAACTATCAGTCCCAAGATAAGCATATGTGTCGTAGACTGCACATCCATCCCCACCGTGGCCTTCCCCGGCTTCCTTAAAAGTGCCTCGTATTCCGCTGCCCCTCTCATCCCACCTATGAGCCCCACGAGCTGGCCGGAGTTGAGAAATGCATACATAGCCGGGGCTATGACGGCTGTGCATCCCCCCGCCATGGACCTCGCCTTCCCGTACACCACCCATGTCTCTACCCCTGGGTCCCCAGCAGCCAAGTCCACCATAAACGGTATATCAGCCAAGGTCCGCACCCCCTCCAGGACCGGCATACCGGAAGTCGGATTGCCGTAATAGTCCCTCGGATATGTCTTGTAGAGGTCTTGTCCGAGCCCCAATATCACATTTGTGGCCCCTGGAGCCCATCCGAGGTATACGTAATCCTTCCCATACTCCTTCCCATATTCCTCCGCCACATCCGACAGGATCTTCTCCGCCATCCCGCTCCCCGTCACCCAGAGGTTCATCCCTATCACCCTCAGGTTCCTCCTGAAGGCGTGCCTCACCAGGGCCTCCGCCATGGGATAAAGCTCTGGCTTGGAGGCAGGATCAAAATCCATGGAGATCAAGAAGGGGACTCCCTCGGGGAGCGATTCCATCTTCTCGTAAGCCGCTCTCACCTCCGGGCTCACCCTGGAAGGAAACCCAAAGGGGCCCAAGATCAAAGGTAGAAGGGCAACGGAGGCCATAAGGCTGTATATCACCCTCCTGTCCATCGTGAGTATCCTCTCCGCTAACCCTTTCATCCTCCCTCCCCCATATAAGCCCTCTCTATCCCGAAGATGATCTTAAGGGAGGTGGCTATGACCCCCAATGCCACCCCTAAAAGTATCCCCCTTTTGGCCGCCATATTGGGCACGTTCATTATCCATCCCATAACCTCGTCCGCCTTAGGTGGAAGGAATCCCAGGAGGTTGTCCCAAATATACTCCCCCAAAGGAACGTGCCCCAACATGACGAGGGCAGCGGCGGCCAGGAGGAACCCAGCCTCCAAATTCCTCACCCTAAACGTGCGGAAGGCCGCGGATGCGATGAAGAAGGCCAGAAGGGAGAAGACCGTACCTTGAAGGGGGACCAAAATGTTCTCGTAAACCCAACCCAAGGCCGTAAGCACCAGACCTTCCTCTTCGAACATCTTCCCCCTGCTCGCTATTCCCACGGCCAAGGTCCCGAATATCCCCACAAATACCACGAGGCTGTAGCCCCACCCCGGCGCCTTCCTCTTGAGCTTTCCCCAGTGTGAGCCTATAAGGCTCGCCAGCCCCAAGACCATGGAAAATCCCCACACCACGATGAGCCAGTCGTTGACCGTGGTGAGCAGCCTCTCCGACGCTGGGTGAGGTACATAGTACTGCAGGGCGAAGACCACGCCCATCACGAACGCTATGACTAAGGGGACATACTGGCGGAGGAAAGACACAGACCCCCCTTTATGAAAATTCCCTCAATATGTCTAAGAAATACTTAATCTTATGTTCTATACCCATCCATGCCCCCACCGTAACAGCTATGGTGCCCAGTATCAGAAACGCCGCAAGGAGGAGCTTGCCCACGTCCTGGGCCCTGAGGGTCCCCACGAGGACCGGCTCCCTCGAAAGATAAGCGCTTGCGGCGTAAAGTTCCTCCCCGATGAGGGTGTAATCGCAGGCCGTGACGAAGAAGGGAAGCTGGTGTTCAGCGTCCGTTCCTGCTATCTGTATCGCCTCCACGCTCGCCCCGACCTCGGCCAAAAGCAGGGATTCTGCATAGTAATATCCCATGAAGAACACGGCCGCAGGCCTTTCCCTCACTATCATACCGTCCACGGCCATGGTGTAGCTGAACTGGTCGTCCGTGACGTAAAAGTTTATATCTTCCCTGTAAGCATCGGGCCTTCCGGCTTCAAGATAGGCCCCTTTCACCACCTCCCTGCACACGGCCATCACAATGGGGTCGGTATGGGGCACCCTGAGCTGGGCATCGTATTCTGCCGCCCTTTTGGCTATGTTCCTCAGGACTATGGTGGCAGCTATGGTTGAGACCGAGGACATCCCGAGCCTTCCTGTGAGATAATATATGGGCCTTCCCATCTCGGTCGCCCGGCCTATGGCCTCTTCAACTGCGTTCAGCCCCGGGATCTTTCTCAAGAAAAGCTCTTTTTTCCTCGCCCTCCCTATGAACCAGAGCACTACCCCTGCGAAGAGAAGCATGAAGACGAAGTTGTTGAGCTTTGTAGGATCGAACCAGTTCGCCTCGGGGACGGCGGACGCTACAGGGCCGAATTCCGGGCCTCCCCCGAAATCCACCCCTAAGCGAAAGTAATATTCCCTCCCGCTTTCTAAGGGCTTCCCCCCGACCGTGCGGACTATGAAGAAGTGCTCGTCCCTGCCCCTCCTCCACGTCCAGAATGGGGCCTTCCTCTCCTCCCTATATCCGGTTGTGGAGGGGAACCTGGTCACCTCTTCAAACGGCCCCTCCGGGCTATCCGAGGCCTGGACCATATAGAAGACCTCAGGGGCCTCGTACGGCATACTGGGCCAGACGAGCAGAACGGCCTTCCCATCGTCCCCGGGAAGGTCAGAGGCCGAGGGCACGGGAAGCTCGACCCCTGAGGCCAAGGCCGTCAGAAACAGGATCAGAATTGTCATCTCCCCTCCATCCTCTCCACGTTCGCCCTAGGGACGACGACCCTTTCGCCCCCTACTAGTTCCACCTCCAAGACCCTTGTAACGCTTTCGGTGGGGATCTGTCTGAGTTCGGGAGGGAGTCCTATTACCCTGCCGATCCTGCCGAAGAACGGCGCACGGATGAGGCGCACCATGTCCCCTACCTCCACCCCCCGGGCGTCCGTCCTCTCCTCATCCACATCCTCCGGCGCAAGCTCAGCCCTGGGGACGACCACCTCGGGTCGGATGACCCCGGCCCTTATCTGCGTGGCGCCGCTTATGCTGGCCTTGCGGCCTTCGTATCGCTTGAGCAATTCAAACGTCCTCTCGGCCATAGCTATATTCCCGAAACCCTCGGTGACCATCAACACGAACCCTACCTTCTCCGTCCCGGTTATGGCCACCCCGAGCTCGTACCCTAAAAGTTCCCTCAGGTCTATATCCCTTATCCCTCCTGCCACTATCCCCCGCACACCCATCTCCCGGGCACGTTCGAAAGCACTCGCCTCCACAAGGCTCCCGCCGACCACTATTTTGCCTATATGATCCGAAGCGATATGGTCGGCGGTCAGTACCTCGTCCGGACCATCCACGGCCACGCTCAGCTCCCCGGTGGCCTCCCCCCCTATCCCGAATATGCCCTGCACCAAAGCGGCGGCGGTCTCTATCGCCACCCCCTGTCCGGGGGTCACATCCACAACCCTTCCGTCTATGTACGCTTTCAATTCTAAGGGCTCGGAGGGTTCCCTCAGGAGCACCTGGCCGGTCACATCGGAGATGCTCTCTATGGTCCCCCCCACGGGCGATGCGACCTGCCTCCTGAACCACTTGAGCAGGGGCCTCGTTTCAGCTAAGATCTCGCCGGCTTCAACCTCCTCCCCTTCCCCCTTCGTCATATACTTCCGCGCTTCCCCGGGCTCCACTCCCAAGAGATGAACTATGTTGATGTTCTGTACCTTCCCGGGGAGGAACGCCCTGGCTACCACGTCCTCGGCCTTGACCTCCCGCCCGACATCGACTAAGACCTCCCCCTCTATGGGCAAGAGCCTCTGCTTCCTCACCAGGGCCCTGTCGGTTATCCTCAGACCTGGAGTATAGGCATGGGCCATACCAGGATACCTCCTTTATAACTCCAACTTTTATTTGGACATATTGGTCAGAGCCTCTTGAAATCCTTTTATATCCCTCAAATATATGCCTCCCGGACCAGGGTTTCTATCACCTGCTCCAACGTCTCTCGCCGTATCCGTTCCCTGCGGTCCAGCTCCTTCCTCCGCAGGGCAGCCAAAAGCTCCAAGCTCATCCATCTGGGTACAGGTTCATCTGCCTTGCCCATCTTTGGAGGGCCTCCCGCCTCTCCCGGTCGTCCTCCGGGAGCCTCAGGGGCCTCCCCCTGCAGTCGAACACCACCCCTACCACGCCCCCCCAGGCCCTCCTCCTCACCGATTTCCCCCTCCCGGCTCCCAAATCGAAGCCCCTCTCTGGGAAGACCTCTACATCCGCCTCCTGCCCGTATGCCAAGGGCACCACTTTGATATCCCCGAACGCCACCTCCCCCTCGACCTCCCCCATCCTGAACCTGAGGCACCGCCCTCCCGGCTTGCTTTGCCCCCAGGGCGCTATGCAGGTGCCTAAGTATACCATACAGTCCCTCCAGAAGACTTGGGAGGCCGCATCCTCGTCCACCTTGGCCAACACCCCGAGATGTGGCATCATGAATATGCTGTCCACAGCAAGCCTCGTGAACCCCAAGGGCTCATATGCGTCCATCAACAACTTCATAGCCTGGGAGCGCCTGGGGGCGTGGGAGAGCACTCCACCGCTACCTATGATCATGTCGCACCTGGCCATATCTATCAGGGACTTTCCAGCCTCCTCCTGCCTGAAGGCATCCGAGATCGACCGCTCCCGGTGGACCCCCCTGAGCCCAACTGCCAGCTCCTTATGTTGCTCAAAAGCAAGCCTCAGGGCCTCCCGGGCTAGGGCGTGTTCTATCTTTAGGTCTTCCAAAGTCTGGGGTATGGTCGTGGGCCTTATGGTCTTGTTCTTGATCCTGTCCCTCAGCTCCCCCTCGT
>DTXA01000308.1 GCA_012962735.1 Candidatus Latescibacterota bacterium | reverse complement strand
GCAGGCCTGGAGCTTGGAGCTGACGATTATGTGACCAAGCCCTTCTCCCCAAGGGAGCTTGTGGCAAGGGTGCGGGCAGTGCTGCGCCGTGTGAAGGGGAGGACCGCGCCGAAGTTGATCCGGGTGGGGGAAGTGGAGATAGATACAGAACGACGCACGGTTAAGGTCGCAGGTCGTCCGGTGGAACTTACGGCCACGGAGTTCGAGCTCCTGACCGTACTCGCGAGGCATCCAGGTAGGGTATTCACCCGGCTCCACCTTCTGGAGCAAGTCCAGGGGTACACCTACGAGGGATACGAGCGCACCATAGACGCCCATATAAAGAACCTCCGTCGCAAGATAGAACCCGACCCGAAAAATCCTAGGTACGTAATAACGGTATACGGTGTGGGTTACAAGTTCTATGAACAACATCTGGGTTAGGTTGACCTTAGCTTTTACGTCCGTAGCCTTGGTCGCTGTAGGCTCGGTAGGCCTTTTGGTCAACAGGGCCGTAAGGGGGCAGTTCAACCTGTACGTCAGCAGAGGTGGACGGGTGAGAGCGGCCATGGTCGCCCCGTTGTTTGCTAATTACTATATCCGTAACGGGAGCTGGAGGGGGGTGGAAAGGTTAATGGCCAGGTGGAAGGGCCTGGGAATGAAATGTATGGGCGGGGGTAGGATGATAGAGTGGACGGGGGAGAGGTTGATCTTAGTGGACGAAGGTGGGAAGCTGATGGCGGATTCCGAGGGGGAGGCGACAGGAAGGATCCTTCCGCCGGATGTCGTAGCCGAGGGAGCCCCTATCTTAGTGGGAGGCAGACGGGTGGGCACTCTTCTTGTGGTCTCGGGACGGGGCGGGTTGGAGGGCAAGTTTCTCGATAGGGTGAACCGCTCCCTGATCTGGGCCGGCCTGACGGCCGGAGGACTTGCCATACTGCTCGGTTCGCTCCTGTCATGGTGGATAGCGTCCCCATTGAGGCAGTTGCGCCGGGCTGCCGTGGCCATAGCAAGGGGGGAATTGGAAAGGAGGGTGAAGGTCGGCGGGGATGGGGAGGTCGGGGAGCTTGGAAGGGCCTTCAACGAGATGGCCGAGGCCCTTCAGCGCAACGAGGAACTTCGCCGCAACATGCTCGCGGACGTAGCCCACGAGCTGCGCACTCCCCTGAGCGTAATAAGGGGCGACCTCGAGGCTATATTGGATGGGGTTTACCGGGCCGACCTCCAGCACATCTCCTCCATATACGAGGAAACTCTGCTCCTGCAGCGCCTGGTGGAGGACCTCAGGGAGCTTTCGTTGGCGGAGGCTGGACAACTTCCTTTGGAGATGGAAGAGCTTGACATAGGAGAATTGGTGCAGGGGGTGGTGGAGACCGTCAGGGCCACGGCCCAAGCAAGGGGAGTCTCGCTCGAGGTCGAGGTGGAGCAACCGATCCCGGTTCTTGGGGACCCTCATAGGTTGCGCCAGGTGCTCCTAAACCTTTTGAACAACTCCCTCCAGTACACTCCATCGGGAGGCGAGGTGAAGCTTAGAACCTGGCAGAAGGATGGGAGAGCCATGGTCGAGGTGCGGGACACCGGTCTGGGCATCCCTCCCGAGCACCTTCCCCACATCTTCGAGCGTTTCTACCG
>DTXA01000307.1 GCA_012962735.1 Candidatus Latescibacterota bacterium | reverse complement strand
CGGATTCAGGTTAAAGGGAAGCTTCTGGAGAGGCTCATGAAGCGCAAGGGAGACCCGCCCTGGGGCGAGTTCGACTACGACGTGCCCGGCAGGCTCGTGGGCAACTGGTTCCTCGAGGGGATAAGCGAGTCCGATCCCCTCGGGGAATGGGACAAGCACCTGGCCTTCGTGTACTACACGTTCGACCGCGGCCAGATAAGGATAGCCATAGGGGGGACCCTTCCTGTGGAGGTCTCGTACGAAGGATATGCAGTGGTCGGGAACGCGCCCGATCCTGCGGACGTGACGGTGAAGACCGGGAAGGTGGCCTACTGGCTGACCACACCACCGGAGATGGGGATCGAAAAGATTCCGGATGCTACCCTCCTCGTCCAGATGTTGGACGAGGAGACCATAAAGGTGGAGGCATTCCAGGGCCACCTGTCGAACCCGGAATTTACCGAGAAGGCCCTGATCTACACCAGGTAAGGAGTTTATATGGCATACGAATTGAAGGACATAGGCTTAGCCGAACAGGGAAGGCGCAACGTAGAATGGGCCGAATCCCAGATGGGCGCCCTGATGAGGGTGAGGGAAGAGTTTTCCAAGACCAAGCCCTTAAAGGGCCTTAGGGTCGGTATGGCCTTGCACGTGACCAAGGAGACGGCCGCCCTGGTGAGGACCCTCGTGGCCGGCGGGGCTCAGGTCGCCATAGCGAGCTGTAATCCCCTCTCCACTCAGGACGACGTGGCCGCAGCCTTGGCAGAGGAGGGAGTTCAGGTATTTGCCTATAAGGGTGAGAGCAGGGAGGACTACTACAGGTTCATAAGGAGTGTGCTGGATACCCGGCCCCAGATCACGGTGGACGACGGATGCGATCTGGTCAGCACCGTACACACCGAAAGGCAGGACCTGATACCCGGGATGCTCTTCGGCACAGAGGAGACCACGACGGGGGTCATAAGGCTATGGGCCATGGAAAGGGAAGGAGCGCTTAAATATCCAATATTCGCCGTGAACGACGCTTCCACCAAACACCTCGTGGACAACTACTACGGCACAGGCCAGTCCACGATAGACGGGATACTCAGGGCCTCGAACGTCCTCCTTGCCGGTAAGACGT
>DTXA01000306.1 GCA_012962735.1 Candidatus Latescibacterota bacterium | reverse complement strand
TAGTAAAAAAATAGAGATCAAGTAAAGGATTCTACCTTTGCTTGATCTGGCAAAATTTTTATCTCCTCAATTAAAAGAGGTTTGCTTAAAAAGTATCCCAGCGAAGAACTTTTTGGAGCTATATCGAGTAGAAAGGCCAGATGTCCCAAAAAGTCCGCATATTGGTGGCCGACGACGAGGTCCATGTTCGGAAGTTCCTGGTAGATGCCTTAGTTGCCCAGGGGTATGAGGTGGAGGAGGCCTCCGACGGCCGTGATGCCCTCGAACGCTTCCGGAAAGCTCCCTTCGACATAGTCCTAACCGACCTTAGGATGCCCAGAATGGACGGACTGGCGCTCCTGAAAGCCATTCACGAGGAGGACCCGGCGGTGCTCGTAGTGGTTATAACCGGGTACGGCACCGTAGAGGACGCTGTCGAAGCGATACAGAACGGTGCCTTCAACTTCCTGAGCAAGCCGGTGAGCTTGGATCAGCTTTATCAGGTGGTGCGCAAGAGCATAGAGCACCGACGATACCTCCGAGAGAAGGTCGAGGTTCTCCCCTATATGTCCAAGGAACTTCATTTCCAGATCCCCAGCCACAGGAGGTTCATCCCGGGCATCGCCTCCAGTATTCTGCGCAACTTAGAGGATATGCGTTATCCCCTGAGCCCGGCCGAGCGGTTTACCATCCCCTTGGCCATAGATGAGGCGTTGCTGAACGCCATAGAGCACGGGAACAAGAACGACGCCAATAAGAAGGTCAGGGTGAGATGTAGGATTACCGAAAGGTGGGTTGAGATCAGCGTGGAGGACGAAGGGGAGGGGTTCGATCCAAGCTCGATCCCTGACCCCACAGATCCGGAGCATATGACGGCCATTAGGGGGAGGGGGCTCTTCCTGATACGGAACTACATGGACGAGATACGCTTCAACGAGAAGGGCAACCGGATCACGATGCTGAAGTACAACCGGAGGGCTTACTTGGAGAGTTAAGGGTGCCTGTGTAAGTTCTTCGCCGTATATATGTTCCCGCCGTATGTATCCTGGGCAACGAGGGCTGGAAATCCCTCTACGTAGAGCTGGCACACGGCCTCCGGGCCTAGATCAGGGTAAGCTATGAGCTCGGCCCTTTTTACATGCCGAGCCAGGAGAGCTCCAGCTCCTCCCACGGCCGCAAAGTACACCGCTCCATAGCGTCGCAGGGCCTCCGCCACTTCCTCCCCCCTTTCCCCTTTCCCTATGGTCCCCCGGAGCCCCAGAGACAACAGCCTGGGAGTATACGGGTCCATCCTGGAACTGGTGGTAGGCCCGGCCGAGCCGATGGGAAATCCGGGACGGGGTGGGGTGGGGCCCACGTAATAAAGGACCTGTCCCTCCGGGTCGAAGGGCAGGGATTCCCCACGCTCGAGGGCCTCCAACATCCGTCTATGGGCCATATCCCGGGCGGTATAGAGCACCCCTGTTATCAGCACTCTGGTACCCGCCCGTAGGCGTCGGGCGTCCTGTTCGGATATAGGAGTATGGAGGTGTATGGACATCGTGTGCCCCGCTTTGCTCCGACACTTATGTCGACTGAGGGAGTTAACAAAATATAACAATATACTGAGCGATGCGCAAGCGAGCGGACTTGACAATACACTTATATATCCTTATTTTTATCCTCTTACCTGGAGCGGCCTATGAAACTCCACCAGTTAGGGGTACAGATAGCCTCCTTAGCTGACTACGACCTGTTGGACGCCATAGAGACGGTGCGGAAGCTGGGCTTTTCCGCCGTAGAGCTTCCGGCCTTCCGGGGCGTGCGCCACAGCGTGGGGGAGGTGCCGGGGTTCTGGTTCGATGAGCTGACGGAGGAAGAGAGGGAAAAGTTGAAGGAGGTCCTTCAGGGGTTCCAGCACGTGGCCCTGCACGCTCCCTTCGTGGACCTTCCCCTGTTCACCTCCAACCCGGGGGTCCGGGACGAGGCCCTCGACCAGATCCGGATGGCCTTGGAGGCCGCCTGGTTCCTGAAGGCGGAGGTGGTAACTGTACACGCCAACCATAAGACGGGATATAGCCTTGAGGAGTTCTTTGGGGAGATGGTGGATGCGTTCCAGAGGCTGGGGGACTTCGCCTTAGGGTGTGGGACCAAGATCGGGGTCGAGACGGGGTATCCAAATCGGGTTCGGGAGTACCTAAAGTTGATCTTGGAGGTGGGACACGAGGCAGTGGGTGCCACATTGGACGTGGGGCATATAAGGAGCTACCTTTCCCCGAATCTCTTAGGCTCCGAGCGCGGGCCCGAGCTGTTCAACCGCACCTTGATGCACATAACCCGGATGTTGGGGTCCACCATCTTCCAGATACACCTGCACGACGTGCGGCCTGGGGACTGGAGGGACCACCGGAGGGTGGGGAGAGGGGTGGTGGACTGGAACGGGCTCTTCGAGATATTGGAGGATATAGCATATAAGGGCCCCATAGTGTTGGAGTTCGAGGAGGATGACCGGGAGGAGGCCCTGCTGGACAGTCGGGCGTACTTAGAACAAGCGGTGGAACTGGCCCCTTAGGGGTCTCCAAAAAGTATCTGAGCGAAGAACTTTTTGGGGCTATAATAGCTATATCGGGAGGGGAGCGATGGTATACCGCACTTTCGGGAAGCTGGGTTACAAGGTGTCCCAATTGGGATTTGGAGCGATGCGTCTGCCCACCAGGGAGGATGGGAAGGTCGATATGGATAAGGCGGTGGAACTTCTAAGGAGGTCGGTGGAGCTTGGAGTCAACTTTTTCGATTCTCATCACTTCTACCACAACGGCGAGTCCGAGGAGGCCCTGGGCAGGGCCCTTAAGGACGTTCGGGATAGGGTTTTTCTCCAGACCAAGACGCCGATGTATAGGGAGGCCACCGATGATGAGAGGTGGAGGTGGTTGGAGGATGCCCTGATGAAGCTCAGGACAGATCACATAGATTTCTATCTGATGCACAGTATGACCTGGGAGCGGTTCCAGAAGGAGTTCGAGCCCTTTATGAGGATCGCCCAGAAGGCCATGGACCAGGGGTTGGTGCGCCATATAGGTTTTTCATTCCACGACACTCCCGAGAACCTGTATAAGATCATAGATACGGGTCCATTTGATACTATGACGGTTCAGTATAACCTTATCAACCGTTCTTTGGAGGAGCCCATATCCTATGCGGCCGAGAAGGGTATGGGCGTGGTGATCATGGGACCTGTGGGCGGGGGCATGCTGGCGGCGCCGTCGGAGGAGATAAGGAGGCTGCTATCTGGGGAGGCCAAGAGTTCTGCTGAAGTGGCCCTCAGGTTCGTGCTGGCCAATCGGAGCGTGAGCGTGGCCCTCTCCGGAATGAGCACTCTCCAGCAGTTGGAGGAGAACGCTGCCGTGGCATCCCAGGAGGTGGTGCTCACCGAGGAGGACTACAGGCATATCCGGGAGGCCTTGGAGGAGAAGAGACGGCTGAGCGAGCTTTACTGTACCGCCTGTGGGTACTGTATACCCTGCCCGAACGGTGTGGATATACCTGCCAACTTCCGGCTGATGAACTTACACCGTATCTACGGCCTGACCGAATACGCCAAGGTGCAGTACCGCAGGCTGGGGGAGCGCAAGGACAGGGAGGGCAATCCGACCCCTGCCTGGGCTGAGGCCTGTGTCGAGTGCGGAGAGTGCGAGCCCAAGTGTCCTCAGAAGATCCCCATCATAAGGCAGCTTCAGGAAGTGGTGGAGGTATTGGGTGGTTGAGATATGGAGTCTGGGCAAGCGATACGGATAGGCCTGGGCCCTCCGGATGGACCCCGGGGAGAAAGTGTCGGTGTTCGGGCCGAACAGAGCTGGGAAGACAATGCTGTTGAAGCTTATAGCCGGGATCGTCCGGCCCTCGGAGGGGCGGGTCCGGATCGGGGGGAAGGATGCGGATAGAAACTCGGAGGGGGTGCGGAGACAGGTTGGGATAGTAGGACACAGGCCTTTCCTCTACGGTGAACTCACGGTCCGGGAGAGCCTCGGGTTTTACGGGGGCTATACGGGATTACCTAAGTGGAAGCTATGTAGAGAGGATGCATGAGGGGTATATAGAGTGCCGCAGCATGGCCTTCAAATACACCGTAGAGGAGTAAGCGGGAGGTAACGATGTCCCAGAGACCTTTGGTGTTGGTGGTGGATGGCGATAGAGACACGTTGAAGGCCTACGTTCAGGTTTTGTCCCAGCTCGGCTGGGAGCTTCTCGCCGCCACAGATAGGGAAGAGGCCTTAGCAAGGCTTTCCGAAGCCCGGCCCGACGTGGTGCTCACCGAACTCCACCTCCCCGACAAGGACGGGATAGCCCTCATCCGGGAGCTCCGCCGTATGGACCCGGAGCTTCCCGTAGTGGCCATCGCCACCTCTGTATCCATCCCTCTGGCCGTGCAGGCGATCAGGGAGGGGGCCTTCGAATGCATCCCAAAGCCCCTTACTTCGGAGCGCCTGAGGCTCGTCTTAGAACAGGCCTTGGAACGCCGCAGGTCGGCGGGGGAGAGTCGTCAGCCCGAAGAGGGGTTCGACGGGATTGTGGGCAAGAGCCCGGAGATATGTAAGGTGATAGAGATGATCCGGAAGGTGGCCGAGACCGAGGCGAACGTGCTGATCGTGGGAGAAAGTGGCACGGGTAAGGAATTGGTTGCCCGAAGCTTGCACAGGCGGAGTATGAGGGCGGATAAGCCCTTCGTCCCGGTGGATTGTGCCTCGATCCCGGAGCACCTCTTAGAGAGCGAGCTGTTCGGGCACGAGAAGGGGGCGTTCACCAACGCGCATATTTCCCGGCCCGGACTCTTCGAATACGCAGATGGGGGGACGCTGTTTCTGGACGAGGTGAGCCAGCTAAGCCTGCCATTGCAGGCCAAGCTCCTGCGGGTGCTTCAGGAACGCCAGTTCCGGAGGGTGGGGGGGAGAAAGCTCATTTCGGTAGATATAAGGGTGCTTTCGGCCACCAACCGGGACTTAAAAAGGGAGGTAGTGGAGGGGAGGTTCCGGGAGGACCTGTACTACCGGCTGAACGTCATCACCATCGCCCTGCCTCCCCTGCGGGAGCGGGAAGGGGACATACCCCTTCTTGCCGATCATTTCCTTCAGAAGTTCAGCACCGTGAACAATAAGCTGGTTAAGGGCATATCCGATGAGACCATGGAGATGCTGAAGCGATATCCTTGGCCTGGGAACGTGCGGGAACTTCATAACGTCATAGAGCATTCGGTGTTGTTGGCCGAAGGGGAGGTCATAACCCCGGATGACCTCCCCTCGGAAGTGCGGGGCCTGGAGGCGTCGTGCCCGGTTCGGGAGGACCTGCCTTACAGGGAGGCCAAGAAAGCCTGGATGCACCGGTTCGAACGGGAGTACTTTCTGGCCCTCCTACGCCGGCACAACGGCAACATCTCCCAGGCGGCCCGGACAGCCGGGGTCAGCAGGAAGACCATCCAGAGGTTCCTGAAGGCCTACCGGTCCCGTCCGTGATCATCTCGAGAGGGCCTTGTTGTAGTGGCCCTGGTAGAGACCATAAGCACAGCGGCATCGAGGGGCCAACTGGACCAGTCCTGGCGCACGTACTTCCGGGAAAGTTCCGGGGTGGCGAACACGGCTGCGGAGAGCTCTTTGTCATGTCCGCTTGCCGCGTCGGCCAGCTCGGTCACGACTTGGCGAATCCGGCCGTACCGGAACTTGTCCCGCTCTGGGGCACTGACCTCCAAGGGCGGGAAGCACCGCTCATCTCACAGGCCCGGACCTTCTCCCGGTCCACCTCCACCCCCAACCCGGGGCGCATGGGGACTTCTATGGTCCCGTCCCATACCCGGAGGGGTTCCGTCAGGACGTCGTTCTGCTGTGCGTAGTAGGTGGAGTCGCTCGCATACCGGAAGGCCGGGATGGAGGCCACGATGTGGAGCATTGCGGCTGTTTTCACCCCCATTTCGTGCGCGCTCCCCATTACCAGAGGTATGCCTGCGGCCTCGGCTATGGCCGCCATATCGCGCACTTTGAGGACCCCACCTGCGGGGGGGATATCCACCACGGCAACATCCAAGGAGGCCAGCCGGACGGCCCGGAGTAGCTCCTCTGTAGTGTCCACACCCTCATCTAAGGCTATCGGCACCCTCGCGCGGAGGCGAAGCTGGGCCGTCTCTTCCAAAAGGGCCTTCCTGCATGGCTGTTCGAAGAACTGGAGGTCGTACGGCTCCAGGTCCCTCAG
This sequence comes from Candidatus Latescibacterota bacterium, assembly GCA_012962735.1. Taxonomy (GTDB): domain Bacteria; phylum Latescibacterota; class 4484-107; order B68-G9; family B68-G9; genus B68-G9. The sequence continues at coordinate 5,519 of DTXA01000306.1, read as the reverse complement.
GAGCCGGAGGGCTTGGTCCGGGGTGTATCCCTGGTTTGCGTCCAGGCGGATCTGAACATCGGCCCTGACGGCCTCCCGTATCGCCCGGACGACCTCGATGTCCCATTGGGCATCCCGACCACCCTTGGTCTTTACAGTGTGGAACCCCTGGGCCACGTATTCCCGGGCGGTCCGGGCTGCGTCCTCGGGGTCCTTGATCCCCATGCATCCGGCCAGGGGCACTCTGTCCCGGATGGGACCTCCCAGCATCCGGCAGAGGGGCAGGCCGGTGGCTTTGCCCACGATGTCCCAGAGGGCCATCTCTATCCCGGCGGCGATCTCCGGGCTGCCCAGGTTCGAGAGCTTCTCCAAGATGCACCCTATTTCAAAGGGATCCTCCCCGACCACTAAGGGGCTGTATACGGCCTTCACCAAGGTTTTGGTGGAGCCAGAAGGGAGCGGCGGCGATGTCTCCCCCCACCCATCTATCCCCTCGTCGGTGGACAGGGCGATCAGCAAGGATTCCGCCCCGGTGCACTCCCCCCCGCTCCAGACGTACGGGAGGGTCGGCCCGATGAAGCGCACCCGGACGATATAGGGTTCCAGTCCCGTCACTTTCATACGTCCTCCTCATCGCTCGACGACACCTGTTATATCCACTCGACCACCTCTTCCGGAGGACGGCGCCCGGCCCTTCCCGGCTCTTCCCCCCCCGGTCCAACTGGGACTATGGCCACCGGCCGCAGTCCCTCGGGAAGCTTCAAAGCTGTCCGGACCGCCCCCTCATCGAATGCCCCTACCCAACAACTCCCATACCCCATGGCAGTGGCGGCTATGAGGAGGTTCTCCACGGCCGCTGCCGTATCCTGGATGCAGTACAAGATCCTTCCCCGTCCCCCGTAACGGGCCCCCGACCGATCCGGCTCGGCGCAGACTACGAAGACCACGGGGGCCTCGGCTATGAACCCCTGCCCCCATGCAGCACTGACGAGGGCGCGTTTTACACCGGGGTCCCGCACCACGTAGAACCTCCAGGGCTGGCAGTTCCCAGCTGAAGGCGCCCACCGCATCGCCTCAAGTAGCCGCTCTAAGTCTCCCTCACGCAAGGATCCTCCGGTGAAGCTCCTGCACGATTTCCGGCTAAGTATGGCCGTCAAGGCGTCCATGGGCACCTCCCCGTTTGAATTTCACTACACCCCTTTGACATGGACGGCAAGCTTCAAGAGCGAGACTAATAACTGTGCTCCCGCCCTTTTGCCGACAACGGCAGATATCGGTAAAATACTAAAGCTCTCCGAAGTTGTCAACCGAATTACCTTATTTGGTATCCCCGACTTCCTATTGACAGGTTGGCTTTTTTGGTGTAACTTGTGAAAGGGAACTTCAGAGGGGGAAGGAGACAGCCCCATGCAGACCGAACTACCCCGGCTTTACGTCTACACCGTCTCCGAGCTGACCCGCCAGATCAAGGCGGTCATCGAAGGGACATTCCCCCCGGTCTGGGTCGAGGGGGAGATCTCCGATTATGTGCACCACGGGGCGTTGGGGCACAGGTACTTCACCCTCAAGGACGGGGAGAGCCGGATCCGGTGTGTTATGTGGCGGTGGCTGGCCGACAGGCTCAGGTTCGTGCCCCGGGACGGGCTGTGGGTGCTGGCGTACGGGGAACTGACGGTGTACGAGCGGGGGGGACGGCACCAATTGATGGTGTCCCACCTCCACCCGACCGGCGTCGGGGAGTTGTGGCGGTCCCTGGAGCAGCTCAAGCAAAGACTGGCCGAGGAGGGCCTGTTCTTGGAGGAGCGTAAGCGGCCCCTTCCTCCTTTCCCGGAGCGGATCGGAGTGGTGACCTCCCCGGACGGGGCCGTCATCTGGGACATAGCTAAGGTGGTGGCCCGGAGGGCCCCCTGGGTGGAGGTCGTGTTGTGCCCCGTCAAGGTGCAGGGGGAGGGGGCGGCCGAGGAGATAGCATCAGGGATAGAGCGGATAAACGCACACGGAGAGGCGGACTTACTGATCGTGGGGAGGGGGGGAGGTTCGGCCGAGGACCTCTGGGCCTTCAACGAGGAGGTGGTGGTCAGAGCCGTAGCCCGGTCCCGTATCCCGGTGATCTCGGCCGTGGGGCATGAGGTGGATGTCACTTTGACGGACTTAGCGGCGGACCGGAGGGCTCCCACCCCTTCAGCCGCAGCCGAAATGGCCGTGCCGGACCGGGCCGAACTGGCCAACTGGGTGTGCTCTCTGAGGGGCAGGCTCGGGGATGCGATTGAAGGGTTCATAAGGGATGTGGAGGGGCAGGTGGCGGCTCTGCGGGATGCGCATCCCCTACGGCAGGTGCCGGACCGGATGTTACAGTACAGCCAGGAGGTGGACGAGCTTCGCCGGAGGTTGGGGAACGCCCTTGGGTACACAATGGAGGGGAAGTCCAAGGAACTTACAGCGCTCCGGGGCCGCTTGAAGGCCCTCAGCCCGGGGGCAGCGATGGCGAGGGGGTTCAGCGTGGTGAGGAAACTCCCCGAGGGCCGCCTGGTGAAGGACGTAGGGGAGTTGAAGCCCGGGGATCGGGTGGAAGTCTATTTCGCCCGGGGCCGGGTGGTATGTGAGGTGCTCTATATCTCCAAGAAATGATCGTCTACCTTAAGCTAACTGAGAACCTCAGGGGCCCCCAAAAAGTATCCCAGCGAAGAACTTTTTGGGACTATATTTCCATGGCCGAATGAAGAGCTGTGGGAGCTTCACATTTTATCTGAGCCTATGGAGAGAGTAAAGCAGCGGTTTGCGAAGCTTTTGGAGATCCTGAGACCTTATTACTCCCCCGAGGGGATGGACCTGGTGAAGCAGGCCTTTGCGTTCAGCCAGGAGGCCCACCGGGGCCAGATGCGTATGTCCGGAGAGCCGTTCGTGAGTCACTGCGTGGAAGTGGCCTATGTATTGGCGGAGTTTCAGATGGACCCGGACACCGTGGCCGCAGGCCTTCTGCACGATGTGGTCGAGGACACAGAAATGGAGCTCAGACAGGTCCGGGAGACCTTTGGGGAGCGGGTGGCGGGGTTGGTGGACGGGGTCACCCGGATAGGGCGCATGGAACGCAGGAGGGAGGAGAGGGCGGCAGGAAAACATCCGGAGGCCAGACAGGCGGACTACTTCCGGAAGTTCCTCTTGTCCATGGCCAAGGACCTGCGGGTGGTACTGATCAAGTTCGCGGACCGCCTGCACAATATGCGCACCATATGGGCGCTCCTCGAGGAGACCCAGCGGTACAAGGCCCGGGAGACCTTGGAGGTGTATGTCCCCCTGGCCCACCGGTTCGGGATGTACCGGCTCAAGAACGAGCTTGAGGATATAAGCTTGAAGGTATTGGACCCTCAGGCGTACCGGGAGATAGAGCGGAAGGTGGCGATGAAGCGATCCGAGAGGGAACGTCGCTTAGAGGAGGTGAAAGCCCCCCTTCAGGAGGCCTTGGAGCGGGAAGGTATACGGGCGGAGGTTACGGGGAGGGCCAAGCATTTCTACAGTATATATCAAAAGATACGGGAGCAGGGCAGGAACTTCGAGGAGATCTACGACCTTATGGGAATACGGGTTATAGTGCCCACCGTGGGCGATTGCTATTCGGCCTTGGGGGTGGTGCACAAGCTGTTCCCCCACGTGGATGGCCGGATCAAGGACTACATCTCCCATCCCAAGCCGAACGGGTACCAATCCCTACACACTACGGTGATAGTGCCTGAGGGACAGATGTTGGAGGTGCAGATCCGCACGCCGGAGATGCATAGGGTGGCGGAGCTGGGAATAGCTGCTCATTGGAAGTATAAAGAGGGGAGGGTGGAAGGAGACGAACAGTTGGACCGGCATCTGAATTGGATCCGGGAGCTACTGGAACGCCAGCGGGACGCGGGGAGCCCCAGGGAGTTTATGGAGGACTTGAAGATAGAGCTATACCAGAACGAGATATTCGTGTTCACTCCTAAGGGGGAGATCAAGGCCCTACCTAAGGGGGCTACCGCCTTAGACTTCGCCTTCAGCGTGCACACCGACATCGGGCTGCACTGCTATGCGGCCAAGGTCAACGGCCGCTTGGTACCCATCAGCACTCCCCTTCAAAGCGGGGACATCGTAGAGATCCTGACCTCCCCGAACCAGAAGCCCAACAGGGACTGGCTGCGGTTCGTGATAACTTCTAAGGCTCGCAGTCGTATCCGGAGGTGGCTGAAGGCGGAGGCCTTCGAGGACAGCGTGCGGCTGGGGGAAGAGCTGCTCGCCAGGGAGCTGAAGCGTCTTCGGCTCCATCCTGACGGCGGGGAACTCGAGGCTTTGGCACGCTCCTTCAACCGGAAGGATGTGGAAGGCTTGTATGCGGGGATCGGCAACGGGGAGCTGTCTCTACAGCAGGTGCTGCACAGGCTGACCGGGGTGGAGTCCCGGGTCCAGAGGCCCAAGGTCAGGATGCCCCCCCAGGGAGCCGGGCTCAGACTGAAGGGGATAGATAATGTGATGATCCGGGCAGCGGCCTGCTGCTGTCCCCTTCCAGGGGATGAGGTGTTCGGATTCGTGACGAGGGGGCGGGGGATATCGGTGCACCGGGTGGGATGTCCGAACGTATCTCGGCTCATCAACGACAAAGGGCGGTGGTTCCCTATAGAGTGGGAGCGGGTTCCGGAACGGACGTACTTAGCACGCATACTGGTGCGAGCCGACGACCGCAAGCACCTCTTAGAGGATATCGTACAACAGATCAGCATTATGGAGATCAACATACAGGGGGTCACGGGGCGTACTTCCTTGGGCCTGGCCGAGAACATCTTCGAGGTGGACGTTCACGATAGGGAAGAGCTGGAGGGCCTTATGGCCCGCATACGGAGGATCCTCGGTGTGCGGGACGTACAGCGGCTCAACGCCCCGCCGTACCCCGTACACCGCCGACCCAAGCTTTCTCCGGAGGGGTGAGGAAGATGCTGATAACTACAGGTGAAGGGCTATACCGAACTTTTGGACAGGGCCCGGCAGGAGGCCCTCTCCAGGATGGGGGCGAACGCTGTGATCGGGGTGCGGTCTGCGACCTCCCAACTTATGCAGGGTGCGGCCGAAGTTCTCGCATACGGCACAGCAGTGGTGGTTGAAGATGACTAAGAGCCTGGAACTGGCGGAGACCTTCCGGCATTTAGCTGACCTTCTGGCGTACCAAGGGGAGAACCCCTTTAAAATTCGAGCGTATCGCCGGGCGGCCGGGGCATTGGAGGGCTTAGAGGAGGACGTGGAGGCCCTGGCGGCCGAGGGGAGGCTGGAGGAGGTTCCGGGTATCGGCAAGGCTATAGCCGGCAAGATACGGGAGTACCTCCACACCGGGAAGATGCGCAAGTACGAGGAGGCCCTCCGAGGAGTCCCGAGGGGCGTGGCGGAGCTTTTGAAGCTCCCCGGCCTGGGGCCCAGGACAGTCGCACGGATGGTGGATATGGGGGTGGCTGACCCGGAAGCCCTGCGGAGGGCGCTCGCCGAAGGCCGGAGTGTACCCGGGCTTTCTAAGGGACGGCTGGAGGAAG